>JAGQXA010000386.1 GCA_020436865.1 Saprospiraceae bacterium
CCGAGCATCATGACCTTCTCGCCCGACTCCTGCAACTGACGAATGAATTCCAGTTTGTCGGCCGGGCTCTGCTCGAAGCGCAGGGCCTGCGCTTCGCCGAAAAGGGGCTGCAAGACCTCCCGCTCCCGGTCGTTGTCGCCCGACAGCAGGAACAGGCGGAATTGCCGGCGAAAATCGGCGATCACGGCCGCGAGCCCCGAGCGATAGCTGCTTTCGATGCGGTACGCTCCCCGTACTTCATGGTTGATCTGTACACAAACCCCTTGTTCGTCGGTCTCCGGCATACCCTGCGGCAGGTGGGCGGTAATGAAGGCCCGCGAACCGATCCGGATCAGGCGCTGGCAAACTACACCCTCGATCCCGCTGCCGGTTATTTCCCGAAAGTTGCCGACGGGCATGACCTCCCCCTCGCCCAAATGCCGGTCGATCAGGCGACTGGCCGGATGGGCCGATTGGCGCACGAGCGACCTGACCCATTTTTCTTCCAGCGGGCTGAGCGGACTTCCGGCAAATTCGACCCTGGCCTGCCGGTTGCGCGTCAGGGTGCCGGTTTTGTCGAATACCACCGTGCCGATGCGATCGATCGATTCGATCACGTTCACATTCTTCAGGAAAAAGCCGTTGCGGGCCAGGATCCGGAGGCTGTTGCCGAAGGTAAAGGGTACCGAGAGCGCCACGGCGCATGGACAGGCGATGATCAGCACGGCCGTGAAGGCGTTGATGGCCAGGCGACTATCGGTGTAGAGCCAGTAGGCCAGGGTGCCGATCGCGAGCGTGAGAATGATCAGGGTGAAATAGCGGGCGACCCGATCGGCCAGTCTGCCGGTCATGGTCTGCACTTCCTTTTGGAAGGCGTCGTCGTTCCAAAGCTGGGTCAGATAGCTTTGGGATACTTTTTTGGTGAGGGTCAGTTCGATCTGCTCGCCGGTCTGGCGGCCGCCGGCGTAGAGCTTCTCGCCGGTCGTTTTTTCGATGGGGTCGGCCTCGCCGGTCACGAAACTGTAGTCGATCCGGGCCTTCCCCTTGAGCAGAATGCCGTCGGCCGGTACCAGTTCGCCATGCCGCACGATGATGGTCTGGCCGGGCTCCAGTTTGTTGACGGGCACGGTGCGTTCGTTATCTCCTTCCCGTAAGGTGGCCGCGATCGGAAAATAGGAGCGATAGTCACGCTCGAACGACAGATGGTGGAAGGTCTTTTGCTGGAACCACTTGCCGATCAACAGGAAGAACACCAGTCCGGCCAGAGAATCCAGATAACCCGCCCCGTTCAAGGTGAGGATCTCCAGGGTGCTGCGGACGAACAAGGTTAAAATGCCGAGGCTGATCGGCACATCCATATTCAGGTGGCGGTGCTTCAGGCCGAGGAATGCCGATTTCAGATAATCCCAGCCGCTATAGAAGACCACCGGCAAGGCCAGCAGGATGTTCAGTCCGCCGAACCACCGTTGAAAGGAATGTCCGGCGCCACCCGCCAATCCGAGATATTCCGGGAAACTCAGCAGCATGATATTGCCGAAGGCAAAACCCGCCACCCCTAGTTGGTAGTACAGCCGGCGGTCGACGGCCTTCTGACGGGGGGCTTCCAGGTCGCTCAGGTTGATCGCAGGGGCATAGCCGATCGAGGCCAGCAGTTCTACGACCTTGCGCAGGCTGGTGGCATCCTCCTGGTAGGTGAGGTCGATCTGTTTGCGCGGGAAATTGACAGTGGCCTGGCGGACGCCATCGCTGAGGCGGTGCAGGTTTTCCAATAACCAGATGCAGGAGGCACAGTGGATCTGCGGCAGGTAGAAATGCACACGGGTGCGTTCGCCGTCGGAAAAGTCGATGAGCTTTTCCCGCACTTCCGGATCGTCGAGGTAAGCGTAATGCTCTAGGCGACGCCCCTTCAGGCTGATCCCCGGCACCTCTTCGATCTGGTAGTACTGGCACAGATCGTTGGCGTTGAGGATCTCGTACACCATTTTACAGCCTTCGCAACAAAACGATTTGTCCTCCAGCGTAATGCCGGAGGCTGTGCAGGATTCACCGCAGTGGTAGCAGGTCGTGTCCATCTCCCCGGCCGGAGAGGTGTTCCGGGAGATGGTGGCTACTGTCTCCATAGATTGGCCGAATTTTCAGTAAAATTAGAAGGCCTTCGGAGGCGGTCGGATGATAATTATCATGTAATGTACTGATTTTTATCATTCTATCGAGCTGGGGGTGGCGGCTAACTTTGAAAAGACCAACTATCTGCTGCTATGGGTTCAGAGAAGATCGTCATGGTCGGCACCAAGGCCGTCCGCCAGCGGTGTATGCAACAACTGCTCACCGATCTGAAGGCGCTTGAACTGATGCTCGAAAGAGATCTGTTCGAGCGCGACATCCAGCGCATCGGCGCCGAGCAGGAACTCTGCTTTGTAGACCAAAGCTGGCGCCCCGCTCCGGTGATCACCGAGGTGTTGCCGGAACTCCCCGATCCTCACTTTACAACCGAGTATGCCCGTTTCAACATGGAGATCAACCTCGATCCGATGTTGTTTTCGGGCGATTGTTTATCACAGCTCGAAGGTAAGCTTCGGTACTATTTGGGGGAGGCGGAGGCCGTTGCCCGGAAGCACAATGCGCATGTGTTGTTGGTCGGCATCCTACCCACTTTGCGGCGCTCGGACGTCGAACTGGAGAACATGACCCCCTTGCCGCGCTACCGGTTGATCACCGAGATCATGACCAAGATGCGGGGCAGTCCGTTCGAATTCCGCATCGAAGGCACCGATCAGCTCATCACCAAAGATGCCAACGTGCTGTTCGAAGGCAGCAATACCAGTTTTCAGGTGCACTATCAGGTAGACCCCGACGATTTTGTGCCGGCCTACAACTGGGCGCAGGCCGTTACGGCCCCGCTGATGGCATCGGCCACCAATTCGCCGATGCTGGTGGGGAAAAGGCTGTGGCGCGAAACGCGGATCGCCCTTTTTCAGCAATCGGTCGACACCCGCAATACGGCCGAACTGATCCGCGAGCGTTGTCCGCGCGTATCCTTCGGCACCGGCTGGGTGCAGCAATCCATTCTCGATATTTACCGCAGTCAACTCGCTCGCCATCGCCTGCTGTTGGGGCCGTCGACCACCGAAGACGCCCTCAAAGTGCTGGAAGGAGGAGGCATTCCCAAGTTGTACGCGCTCAATATTTTCAACGGCACCATCTACAAGTGGAACCGGGCCTGTTATGGCATTACCGACGGTAAGCCGCACCTGCGCATCGAGAACCGCGTGTTGCCGGCCGGACCGACCATCGTCGACGAGGTGGCTAACGCCGCTTTCTGGCTCGGCATGATGAAAGGTCGCCCGGAGGAATACGATCGCATTTCCGAACGGCTCGACTTCGACCATGCCAAGGGCAATTTCCTGCGCGCCGCTCATCAGGGCATGGGGGCGCATTTCCGTTGGCCGGGTCTGAACAAGCAGATCGCCTCGCCCGAACTCATCCTGAAGGAAATGTTGCCGATCGCCCGGGAAGGACTCCAGAAAGCCCGGATCGAAACGGCCGACATCGACCGCTACCTCGGCATCATTCAGGAACGGGTGGAGACGGGCAAAACGGGTTCGCAATGGATCCTCGATTCTTACCAAGACCTCAAGAAGCTGCATTCGAAAGACGAAGCGCAGGTAGCTACGGTGGCCGGCATCTACCACCGGCAGCAGCAAGGCGATCCGGTGCATACCTGGAACCTGGCCGGTATCGAAGAGGCGGGCTCCTGGGCCAATCGCTATGGCATGATCGACCAGATCATGTCGACCGACCTGTTCACCGTCAACGAAGACGATCTGGTCGATTTCGTGGCCCATATCATGGAATGGCGCAAGATCCGGCATCTGCCCGTCGAAAACGACCGAGGCGAACTGGTCGGCATCCTGACGGCCAAAGATCTGGTACGCTATTACAGCAACCGATATTGCCGGGAAAACAAGAAGAAACGTTCGGTCAAGGAGCTGGTGTCGACGCGCGCCTTTAGCGTATCGCCCGATACGTCGACGATCGAAGCGCTGGCCCTGATGCGTCGCGCCGGACTGGATTGCCTAGCCGTGGTTGACGGCAAACACCTGATGGGGATCGTGACGGAGCACGATTTCGTGATGGTCGCCGAGCAATTGCTGAAGGAGGTCGGTCGAGGACTGAGCCCGATCGACCAAGCCGGCGCCCATTCGGCCAAGACCGGTTCGGTGCGAAAAAGAACAGGCGGCAGGAAGAAGACCTAAGCAGCCTTTTTTCCCTGCGATGCCCGGATCCCGAAGTACAGCAAGGCGGCAAAAACAATCAGCCCGCCGCCCAGGTAAGCGTAATTGAGCAGCTCAGCCTTGCCCAGCACGACGGTGAACACGATGCCGGCCAGAAACCAGGTAGGCACTTCGTTGTATAGCCGCAACCGGAGGTCGCTCATGGTCGATTTGCCGCTTTCCATTTTTCGGATCATGCTCTTGCTGTACACGTGGTAGACCAGCAAGAGCACTAACAAGGTGAGCTTGATGTGCAGCCACCCCATTTTGAAATAACTTGGGTTGAGCGCCAGCATGGCGATCCCGAACGTCCAGGTGAGCATCATGGCGGGGTTGCACAGGATCTTGTACACCCGCTTCATCATGTGCTGATACTGTTTCTGCAGAATGTCGCGCTCGTTCGCCGGCTTCTGCCCGGCTTCGGCATGGTACACAAATAAGCGACCCAGGTAATAGAGCCCGGTAAACCAGGCGACGAAGCCGATGACGTGGAGGGCTTTGAGAGTAAGTATATCCATGAATGTATGGGTTGTTGCAGGGAGAAAGGTAAGGCAAAAAACGGGAATCGGCTTGCTGGCGCCAGATAAATTTGGCAGCGGCGAGCTGCCGTTGGGGAAGCATGACCTCATGGCGGATCCTGCCTGCCGGGATCGCCCCGGATCGATCTTTTGACGCTGCTTAGTCCAACTCCTTCTCCATGCGTTCCAGTCGGCCCAGGATCTCCTTCACGGTTTCCTGCAGTTCTTCGCCCATGCGCAGGTGTTCTTGCGGGTGCCTGTCTTTGGTGATGTGCATCAGGGCGTAGTACAGGGGTTTCAGGCGTTCTTTTAGCTGTAGGGTCTTGGCCTGATCGGAGTGAAAATACTGCTCGAGGAAATCGAACTGCTTCTTGGCGATAAGTAGCAGGAGGTAGTCCTGAAAATAACTCAGATAGCGGGTAACGAACTGCTCGTCGTAGATGATCTCCCCGGCGAAGCGGAACGACTCCTCGAACTGATCGTCCCACGCCAACACCTTAGCGTAGGTGAGCCGTGTGGCCGGCTCGTCTTTGACCAGGAAGGCTTTGGCGGCCAGGTCGAGGGCTTCGGCCTTCTTTTGCCGCGATTCGTAGTACAGATAGGCGAGGTTGTTCATGGCTATGGGGTCGCCCTGTTCGACGCACTTCAGGTAGTAGGTCTCTGCCCGCGCGTAGTCGCCCAATTCGTGGTACAGATAGCCGAGGTTGCTGATGGCCTTGAGGTCGCCGCTTTGCACGGCCCGCAGGAAGTATTCCTCTGCTTCCTCGTACTTGCCCTGCGAGAGGTAGAGGTAGCCGAGCTTGTTGATGGCGTTGATATTGCCCTTCTCGATAGCCTGGAGGAAGTACTTTTCCGCCAGGTCGGAGCGCCCCTGGGTGCGGTAGAGATTGGCCAGATCGTTGAGCGCTTCGACCTGCCC
>JAGQXA010000044.1 GCA_020436865.1 Saprospiraceae bacterium
GCTGCCACGGAAACGCATACCCACACCCAACAGCTGAAGAATTCGGCACAACAGCAGAAGCTGGAGCAGTGCTATATCGTCGAGCTGGCCCTGGCTGCCGACCGCCTCATGTTCCTGAAGTACGGCTCTACTCCGGCCGTAGCCAACCACCTCATCGGGATCATCAACAACGTGCAGACGAACTACGACTTCGAATTCGACGACAATCTCTACTTCGAGATCGTGGAAGTCTATATCGTGGAAGCGCAGGCAGCTGAAGTCTGGATACCTTCGACCGACGCCGGCGCGTTGCTCGCTAGCTTCATAGCCTGGGGGCCGACCGGTTTCGTCAACAACCACGACATTGGGCAGCTGTGGACGGCCCGCGATTTCGACGGCGACGTCATCGGGATTGCCACCTTGTCGTCCGTCTGTACGCCGGAGGGCTACAGTGTCTGCCAGGACTTCATCCCCAGCCCGGGCGCCTTGCGGGTACTGTCGGCTCATGAAATTGGACACAACTTCAGCGCTACGCACGACCCGGCCAACTCCAATACCATCATGGCGCCATCGGTCAATGAAGCGACCATGTGGTCGACCCAGTCGATCACCCAGATCAGCAGCTTTGTCGCTGGTCTCGATTGCCTGATGAAGTGCGAAACCGTGCCGACCGTGCCGGGCTTTGCCGCCAATCTGACCACGGTTTGTTCCGGAAGTATGGTCACTTTCTTCAATAACACCACTTATAACACGGCCATCGGCGACCTCAATACCTACTCCTGGAGTTTCCCCGGTGGCTCACCCTCTACCTCGACGGAGAAGAGTCCGACGGTCACCTACGCCAACCCCGGCTCGTATAGCGTAACCCTCACCGTCAACAGTGTCTTCGGACCCCTCGTATTGACCATTCCCAACTACATAAACGTATCGCCGGGCGGAGGATCCGACTTCTTCTATTGGGCTAATTTCGAGCAGGGCTTTAGCGGATGGACCGTCAATAATCCCGACGGCGGCAAGACGTGGATAAACGTGCAGGGACAGGGAACGCGGCAGGGTAATCGCGTGCTCTGCGTCGACAACCCCGCTTATTATACGGGGGTCGGTCAGCGCGACGCCCTGATCTCCCCGAAGTTCAACTTCATCGGGCGCGACATGGTCACCCTGGAACTGGAATACTCCTACGCCCAACGCAGCTCCTCCAAACGCGACTCGTTGATCATATCCATCTCGACCGACGATGGGCAGACCTATCCCGACGTCGTGTTCGCCGCCGCCGAATCGGGTTTCGGCAATTTTGCGACCACCCAGCCCAATGCCACTCCCTTTTCGCCGCTCACAGAAGCTGATTGGTGTTATGGCGGCAGCTTCGGCGCGTCCTGCCTGTCGATCAACCTGGATGCCTTTGCTCAGATGACCGACATCCGGATCAAGATCGAGAACGTGAACCGCGTGGGCAACCCGATCTATATCGACAATTTTCGGTTGATCAGCGATTGCTATGTGCCGGTACCGCCCATCGCCGATTTCAATGCCGAAAATACCGGAGGCTGTGCGCCGTTCACTGTTCAATTCAACGATCTATCGGCCAATATCCCCACCAATTGGGTATGGTCGTTCCCCGGCGGTATCCCGTCGGCCTCCACGGCGCAGAACCCGGTCGTAACCTATCCGGCGCCAGGCAAGTTCGATGTCACCCTGACGGTCTTCAACGGCGCCGGTTCCCATACTCTGACGCTGGAAGACTACATTGAGGTGGCTACGCCTCCCTTCCCGAGTTTCACCTATACGCTCGGCAACGGACAGGTCAACTTCGTCAACAACTCTTCGACCAATTCCGAAAGCTTCCTCTGGGATTTTGGCGACGGCACCACGAGCACCGCGACCAATCCGAGCCATAGCTATTCGGAAGACGGTTTCTACCAGGTGTCGCTGACCGCCACCAACGTCTGCGGTTCGAATACCATCTATGGTGGGGTGATCTTCCTGTTGCCGCCCGAAGCGGCTTTTTCGGCCGATCCGACCGACGGTTGCGCCGATCTTACCGTGCAGTTCACCAACGAGTCGACTCCGAGTGTGACCGGTTGGAGTTGGAGCTTCCCCGGGGGTATACCTTCGAGCTCGAACGACCCGAACCCGGTAGTCACCTATTCCTCTGCGGGCACCTACAATGTGTCGTTGACCGTCATCAATCCGGTCGGCACCGACATGATCACCCTGAACGACTACATCACGGTGGAAGAAGGTCCGACGGCGGGCTTTACTTCCGTGCTGACCGATAACACCGTCGAAACGACCAATACTTCGACCAATGCCGACAGCTACCTGTGGGATTTTGGCGATGGCGAAACGAGCACGGAAACAAGTCCGGTACACACCTACGCCACCGACGGCGAATACGTGCTCACGCTCATCGCCACGAACCCCTGTGGTTCGGATACCCTTACTCAGTTGATCGTGGTGCAAACCTTGCCGACTGCCGACTTCCTGGCCACGCCGACCATCGGCTGTGCCATATTATCGGTGAGCTTCTTCGATCAGTCGTCTGACAACACCACCGGCTGGCAGTGGATCTTCACGGGAGGTAGCCCTTCGACTTCCACGGAGGCCAACCCGGTAGTGGAATACGATACTCCCGGCGTCTACAGTGTAAGTCTGATCGCGCTCAATTCAGCCGGCGCCGATACCCTGACGTTGAGCGATCTGATCGAGGTGGTTGGCCCACCCGATGCCGGCTTCATGAGTATGGTCACTAACCTGACCGCCGACTTCACGAACACCACCAATGGAGCCGACAGCTACCTGTGGGATTTTGGCGACGGCGATACCAGTACCGATACAGACCCGAGCCATACCTACGCGGTCGATGGGGTATACAACGTAACGCTTGTCGCGACGAATCCCTGTGGAAACGATACTCTGACGCTCGAAGTCTCGGTCGGAGAGGCCCCGACCGCCTTGTTCTCGGCCAAGAACTCGGAAGGCTGCGCACCGCTCGAAGTAGAATTCAAAGACCAGTCGCTGGGCAATATCGTGAGTTGGCAGTGGACCTTCCCGGGTGGTAACCCGGCTAGTTCGACCGACCAGAATCCCAATGTGGTTTACGACAGCCCCGGCGTTTACAACGCGACCTTGTCGGTCACGAACGCCCTGGGTACAAGTACCTTGACCCTAATGGATGTGGTGATCGTGCTCGACCTGCCCGCTTCGGGCTTTACCAGTGCGATCAACGGCTCGACGGTCGACTTTACGAATACGACCTCGGGTGGAGCCACCTACGAATGGGATTTCGGCGACGGCGATACCAGTACGGATACGGATCCGAGCCATACCTACGCGATGGACGGCGATTACACCGTACAGCTGATCGCCACCAACGAATGCGGATCGGATACGATCACCGAAATGCTCACGATCCTCACGCCGCCGGTCGCCGGTTTTACCTGGTTGAACAACGAAGGCTGTGCGCCCGTGGTGGTCGAGTTTACGAGCCAGGCCTCGGAAAATACCACCGATTGGATGTGGGATTTCCCCGGAGGAAACCCCTCTTCGTCGACCGACCCGAATCCGACGGTCACTTATGATGCGGCTGGTGTCTACGACGTGACGCTCACTGTGAGCAATGCCGCCGGGTCAAGCACCCAGACAGAAGCCGGCCTCGTGGTCGTCGGCGATGTGCCGTCGGCAGGGTTTACCAGCCTGGTCAGCGGCGCTTTGGTCACCTTCACCAATAACACCACCGATGCCGACAGCTATCTGTGGGATTTTGGCGATGGCGAGAGCAGCACCGATGCCAATCCGTCGCATACTTATGGGGCCGATGGAGACTATACCGTAACCCTTACCGCGACAAATGCCTGCGGCTCGGTCACGGTCACGGAAATGCTGACCATACTTACGCCGCCCATGGCGGGCTTCTCCGTGAAGAACAACGAAGGTTGCGCTCCGCTGGACGTAGAATTTACCAATGAATCCTCGGAAAATACCACCGACTGGTTCTGGGAGTTCCCCGGAGGCACGCCGGCAACCTCGACCGACCCGAACCCGATCATTACCTACAACACGGCCGGGGTTTATGACGTCACGCTGACCGCGAGCAATGCCGCCGGGAGTAGCTCCGTCACGACGCCCGGTATCGTGGTGGTCGATGATGTACCGATGGTCGACTTCACAACGACTATCAACCTGCTCGATGTAGACTTTGCCAACGCTTCTTCGAATGCCGACAGCTACCTGTGGGATTTCGGCGACGGCGAGACGAGTGCGGAAAGCGATCCTTCGCATTCCTATGCCACCGACGGCGAGTACATCGTCACCTTAACCGCGACCAATTCCTGCGGTTCGGTCGAGTTCGTCGATACCCTGAACCTCGCCACACCTCCGCTTGCCGGATTCCTCGCCGATCAAACGGAAGGCTGCGTGCCCTTTACCGTGATGTTCATGGATCAATCTTCGGAGAACGTCACGGGCTGGGAGTGGAGTTTCCCGGGCGGTGATCCAGCGACGTCGACCGACCCCAACCCGATCGTTACCTACAATGCCGCTGGCGTATACGACGTCACTTTGGTAGTGAGCAACGCCGCTGGTAGCAACGAACTGACGCAGATGGGATTTGTCGTGGTGGGCGATGTGCCCGCTGCCGGTTTTACCAGCATGGTCACCGACCTGACGGTCGACCTCACCAATATGTCGACCGATGCGGATAGTTATCTGTGGGATTTCGGCGACGGCGAGACGAGTACGGAGAGCGACCCCTCCCATACCTACACTGAAGACGGCACCTACCTTGTCAGTCTCACCGCTACCAATGAGTGCGGTTCGGTTACCGTCAATGAGGAGATCATGATCGTTACTCCGCCAGTAGCCGGCTTTACGGCTGATCAAACGGATGGCTGTGCGCCGTTCACGGTGATGTTTACGGACCAGTCGTCGGAGAATGTGACGAACTGGGAGTGGAGCTTCCCCGGGGGCGACCCGTCAAGCTCGACCGACCCGAATCCGGTCGTCACCTACAACACGGCCGGGATGTACGACGTGACGCTCATCGTGAGCAACGCGGCGGGAATGAGTGAGTCGACGCAAACGTCCTATATCGTCGTGGGCGATGTACCGGTCGCCGGCTTTAACAGTGCGGTTGATGGAGCCGGGGTCGACTTCACCAATACCTCGACCGATGCGGATAGCTACCTGTGGGATTTTGGCGACGGCGAGACGAGTACGGAAAGCGATCCTTCGCACACTTACGTCGAAGACGGCCCGTACACCGTTAGCCTGACGGCCACCAACGAGTGCGGTTCGGTTACAGTCACAGATGTCGTGATCATTTTTGCCGATGCACCGGTGGCCTTCTTCACGGCCAACCAAACCGATGGTTGTGTGCCGTTCACCGTAAACTTCGAGAACCTGTCGTCCGAAAACTCGGAGAGTTTCGAATGGAGCTTCCCGGGCGGCGATCCGTCTTCTTCGACCGACGAAAACCCGATCGTGACCTACAACAGCCCCGGCACCTACAGCGTGACCCTGACTGCTTTCAACATCAACGGCAGCGATGAGGTTACCTTCACCGACTACATCACGGTGGGCGATGTACCGACCGCTGACTTTAGTCCGAACCTGACGGGTAACATCGTCGACTTTACGAATCTATCGACCGATGCCGACAGCTACTCCTGGTCTTTCGGAGACGGCGGTAGCAGCACCGAAGCGGATCCGACCCATACCTACAATCAGGTGGGCATGTACACGGTACAGCTGATCGCCACCAACGAGTGCGGTTCGGATACCGCCACCGTCCAGATCGAAGTGATCGTCGAGATCCCGACGGCCGGCTTTGGCGCCGATTCGCAGGAGGGCTGCGTACCGTTCACGGTGCAGTTTTTCGACGATTCGGAAGGCGAACCGACCGCTTGGAACTGGATGTTTCCGGGTGGCACTCCTTCGAGTTCTACCGAACAGGATCCGGTGGTCACTTACAATGCTGCCGGTGTGTATAGCGTGTCGCTGACGGTGACCAACCTCGCAGGCACCAATACCCTGAATCAGCTGGAATTCATCGAAGTCGGCGACGTGCCGGAGGCTGAGTTCAGCTTTGCGATCGATATGGCCGATGTGATGTTCACGAACCTGTCGACCGGAGCCACTACCTATATCTGGGACTTTGGCGACGGACAGATGAGCGCACAGGCTTCGCCGACACACACCTACCAACAGAGCGGTATCTATACAGTAATGCTGACGGCCACGAATGCCTGCGGCTCGACGTCCTTCACGCAGGAGGTCACCGTCATGGTCGACGCTGTCGACGAGATTACCTTCCTCGACCGACTGCTGGTCTTCCCGAACCCGAACGACGGACAGTTCTGGATCGTCCTGGAAGGGGAATCGCTCAGCGGACGGCAGTTGGAGATCAGCCTATTGACGGTACTCGGGCAGGTCGTCCGGCAGGAAGAACTGACCTTCCACGCCAATCAGTTCCAGAAAGGCTACGACTATCGCTATCTGGCCAAAGGCGTGTATATTTTGCAGCTGCGTTCCGGCGGACAGATCGGCTACCACAAGCTGGTGATCGACTGATCGCCGAGGCGAACGTCTCCTAAAAAAGGCGCAGGAGTTTGTTCTCCTGCGCCTTTTCTCATTTGACCGGCAGTATGTTTCCGCCCGGCTTCGGGCGGTCTCCGGCAGAGAACCCGGAGGTGTTTTCCGCCTCCGGGAGGAGGAGTTCGTCGAGGGGACTGCGTACGACCGGCTTTCGCTCCTTGATCTTCCTGGTGTATACCATCGTACTGCGGATGGATCGATGCCC
>JAGQXA010000045.1 GCA_020436865.1 Saprospiraceae bacterium
CCCTGTTCCATCCGCAGGGAATCCTGCAATCGCTGCTCGGCAATCTCGGCTGCGCTTGGTTTCATGAACTGTTGCCAGGCGATGACGATGGCAAAAATAAGCAGGAAACCAATGATCGTATTTTTATCCATTCAATTACGGTTGTAAACACTTGAATTTCATGACCTCCACCCCAACTGAAGCGGTCGTCCGCAAAATTCTGGCAAAGGTAAGACTTTCTCTTTGTTATCAATAAACCAATGGACGATTCTTACCGACCCATAGACGAACATCTGCTCGAGGCCTTCCGGCAA
Source organism: Saprospiraceae bacterium (assembly GCA_020436865.1). GTDB lineage: Bacteria > Bacteroidota > Bacteroidia > Chitinophagales > Saprospiraceae > JAGQXA01. The sequence goes on from JAGQXA010000045.1 coordinate 294, forward strand.
ACGACCTACCGCATCTTCGATCCTCCGGTCGAGATCCGCATCGGGCAGCCAAATGCCGAACTCGACGCGCTTTTGTTGCGCCTTTCGAGGCAAAACTGGTTCTTCATCACGGCCTGGAACCCGGGTGCGCGACCACTTTCGGAAGCGGATAACCGGCGCCGGCAGCGCACCCTTCTGGATGGTCTGCGGCGAGAGGATTGGACCGTCCTCTCCGGTGAAAGTGTCGCCGACGCCGGCGACTGGCCTCCGGAGCCCAGCTATTGGGTAGCCGGAGCGGGACGCGAAGCAGCGATCGCCTGGGGGCGGAAGTTCGGACAAGCCGCGGTGGTTTTTGGAACCCTGTACCGACGACCAGAACTACTCTGGCTCCAATAGTCCATAGGTCAGGTCGGAGAAAAGAGCCGGCGGCGCCTCTGTCCACACCTTGATCTCAGAAAGCTCGCGATCACCCCGGTCGCCCGACAGCAGCAATGCGCCGTAGCGGCGATAGTCCTGCCAGGGCGTCACGATCGCCGGCAGCGAATCGGCGGCCGACTGAAAGTAGGCCCATTCGGTCACCAGATCGGTTTGCGGATCGATCCAAACCCAGTACTTATTGTCCGGGGTCACGCCGACCTCTTCAAAAGTGAGTTGCAGCTTTTCGGCGGAGGCGCCGGTCGAAGTCGTATCGGCGCCGAAGTAGCGAAGGGCCACTCCCGAGTCTTTCAACTTGAAGGGCATGGCCAGCCAATAGGAGTCGTTGATCCAGATGCGGCGCCCCAGATCGAGATACTTGGCCAGCGAATCGGGTTCTGTCATCTCGGTTCCGTGCCGGGCGCAGGCGCCAGACTCATACTCCGGGCCCAGCAAAACGACCAGGCTGTCGGAGGGGCGTTCGATCCGCACCCGCCCTTGTTCTTTGTCCCACAGCAAGCGGCGGCGGCCGAAGAAATTCCAGGACAGGTAGCGCGACCCGTCCCAGGCCGCCCGGCCGCCCATCGCCGCCATGACCCGGTCGGCCCAGGCGATGGCTGCAGAGTCGGAAAGTTCCGACCGGAAACCCGGCGCCGGCGGGTTTTGCTCCACTGCGGCGGTCGTAGGGGTCGAAGGTCGGTCGCAGGACAGAAAAAGCCCTGCGAGCAAAGCGAAGAGGGTAATTCTGTTCATCATTTTCCAGGTATTTTAAGCAAGAAGACCCTGTCGTTGAACGTCAGGGTCTTCCAGGTAGGCGGTGAGTGTATACCTTAAAACGATCAGGCTTTTTTGCCGCCGATGAGTTCGTCTTGCAGAGCTTTTAGCTCCAGCCAACGGCCTTCGACGGCCAGTTCGACCTGTTGCGACCAGGTTTTCGGATCAGCGAGGTTGAAATTGCCTTCGGCCTGATCGAGAATATCCTGGATGCGTTTTACCGACGAGCCGGCGAGATCTTTCCAGGTCTTGATTCCGGCGGCGTTCAAGGCCTCCTCGATCTTCGGGCCGATGCCTTCGACGATCTTGAGGTCGTCGGTCTTGAACTTATGGAAGCCCAGCTTCTTGATGATGGCTTTTTCCGCCTTGGAGGGCGTATCGCCGTCGCCTTTACCTTCCACGCCACCGTCGAGTCCGCGTTGCATGGCGATCAGTTTTTCCCAATCCCCTTTCATGGCCAGCAGGGCTTGCTTCGGCCAGGTGGACGGATCGTGGATCCGGAAATTCGGTCCGGCCTCATCGAGGATGGACTTGATCTGATCGACGGGCGTGGCGGCAAGATCGGCCCAGGTTTTGATCTTCTTGGCCTTGAGGATCTCTTCGATCTTCGGACCGATGCCTTCGACGATCTGCAGGTCGCTGTCGGGCAGCAGCGAGGCCGATTTGGCGCCGCCGTCCGGCTGCCCGGAGCCGACCACATTCATTTCGTTTCGCAGGCGGACCAACTGGGCGTCGAGAGTTGCCTTGTCCGCTTCCAGGCGGCGGATGGTGGTCTTATAGCCGTTGTTATCCTTTTCGAGTTCGTCGTACTTGTATCGCAGGCTGGCAAAATCGGATTCCAGCGTATTGTACTTGCCGTGCCATTCGGCCGTTTCGTTCTTGGCTTCGGCAACCATTTTCTTGTACTTGCCCCAGATGATGTATCCCAGCAGCAGCCCCAGCAGCAGGGCCAGCAGGAACATGAGGATGACCTTCCACAGGCAATCCGGACAGGCAGCTACTTGCAGGAATAGAAAATCGAATTCCATATTTGGGTTGGTTTTAAGTTTTTACCTAATTCTTCTTGATAAAGCGAACTTCAACCCGCCGGTTTTCCCGACGGCCGGCTTCGGTGTCGTTGGGAGCTACGGGTTGGGAACGGCCTTTCGATTCGACCACGATCTGTTCGGCCGGCACGCCTTTTTCCAGAAGGAGTTGTTCGATGGCCTGAGCCCGTTGCATGCCGAGTTTCTGGTTAAACTCATCGTCGCCGATATTGTCGGTATGCCCCGTCAGGCGCACCTGCTCACCGGTCGTCTTGACCCGTTCGGACAGCTTGTCCAGATAAACGTCGATCTGCGGATCGGAAATGCGGCGGGTGGAGTTGTAGGGAAAACGGACGATGCCGCGATCCGCCAGTTCTTCGACCTCAACTTTTTCCTCCGTTTCGGCGGTGACCTCTTCTTTCGGCGCTTCCTGCCATTGGAAAACGGCGCCTTCGAAATAGCCGTCCGGTTGCTCGTCGCGCTTGCCGGTCGTACGCGCCCGGATCTTGATCCGCTCGGCCGGTACTTCCGGAAACAGGGCCCGGATCGCCTCTGCGCGGGCAAAGCCGTAATTGTCGGCGCCGGCCGGCTTAGGTTCGCCCTCGTAGTAGAGGCCGGTGATCTCCAGGATGTTGTCGGCGGTCTGGCCTTCGAGGATCGAAGCCTTGAACGCCTCGAATTTATCCGTCGTATAGGCCGTCGGATCCGACCACTTAAAGGCCAGGGCGTAAGGATTGACCAGGGCGTCTGCGCCGGCTTGCCCTTCTTCGCCCTCCACGCCGGCGACGGCGGCGTAGCAATCCGGACAGAAGTAGTACTGCCAGGCAGGATACCACGGTCCGAACCACAGCCACCCGACCAAAGCTGCCAGGATCAGCCAAAGGATAAGACTAATAGTGTTATTCATAAATATTTGGATTGATTAGAAAATCCGCAGGAACGGAACGAGAGCGATCTGCACGGAAGCCGGGTCGACTAAAATTACTCAAAAACTGGAGAAAATGTTAAAATATGCCGGGAAAATGTATGCAGCACGGAGCGCCCGGGCTCCGCGCCGGGAGGGAGGACGCTCACCATTCCGGCAATTCGGCCATGCAGGAACTTAAGTGGTGCAAATTCGTTATATACCGACACCGAAGTGGCTTGAAAACTCCCGGCCACTTCGGTGTCGTCCCGACTCAGTCGGGATCAAGCGACGGCGGATCGTCCGTTTAAAAATTTCCCAAACCACTATCGTTTGAGTATATTTGCAGTTCGTTAGAAAAATCTTACCCGCATGTTTGAAAGTCTCAGCGACCGCCTCGAAGGCGCCTTTAAAACCTTAAAGGGAGAACACAAGCTCACCGAACTCAACATCGCCCAATCGGTGAAAGAGATCCGCCGGGCTTTGGTGGCGGCCGACGTCAATTACAAGATCGCCAAGGAATTCACCGACAATGTCAAGGACAAGGCCCTCGGCACCGATAATGTCCTGAAATCGGTCAAGCCCGGCGAATTGATGGTCAAGATCGTGCAGGATGAGCTGACCGAGCTGATGGGCGGCACTTCGGTCGGGATCAATATCAAGGGCAACCCGTCGGTCGTGTTGATCGCCGGTCTGCAGGGCTCCGGTAAAACGACCTTTTCCGGTAAGCTCGCCCATTTCCTGAAGGACAAGAAAAAGAAGAAGCCCCTGCTCGTAGCCTGCGACGTATATCGTCCGGCCGCTATCGATCAACTCGGCGTGATCGGCGAACAGATCGGCGTGCCGGTATACAAGGAGCCGGAAAACAAGAATCCGGTCGAGATCGCCCTCATGGGCATCAAACATGCCATGGATCACGGGCAAGACATCGTCATCGTCGACACCGCCGGCCGTTTGTCGGTCGACGAAGCGATGATGACCGAGATCGCCAACATCAAAGAGGCCGTCCAACCCAACGAAACCCTCTTCGTGGTCGACTCGATGACCGGTCAGGACGCGGTCAACACCGCGGAGGCCTTCAACGAGCGGATCGACTTCGACGGCGTGGTGCTCACCAAACTCGACGGCGATACGAGGGGCGGGGCGGCTCTGTCGATCAAGTACCAGGTGGGCAAGCCCATCAAGTTCGTCAGCATGGGCGAAAAGATGGACACGCTCGACGTCTTCTATCCCGAGCGGATGGCTCAGCGCATCCTCGGCATGGGCGACATCGTCTCGTTCGTAGAGCGCGCGCAGGAACAGTTCGACGAGAAAGAGGCGCAACGACTGGAGAAAAAGATCCGCAAGAACAAATTCGATTTCAACGACTTCCTAAGCCAGCTCAGCCAGATCCGCCGGATGGGCGACATCAAAAGCCTCATCAACATGATCCCCGGCATGAGCAAGATGACGCGCGATCTCGACATCGACGACAAGGCTTTCTCCAAAGTGGAATCGATCATCTATTCCATGACCCCCGACGAGCGCGCCAACCCGGAAGTGCTCAACATGAGCCGGAAAAAGCGCATTGCCGCCGGCTGCGGGCGCGATCTGAACGAGATCAACGCCTTTATCAAGCAGTTCGACCAGATGCGCAAGATGATGCACAAGCTGAGCCGGAGCGGCGCCATGAACGCCCCCGTGCCGGGAGTGGCCGCCGGGCGGCCGAAGCGGCGGAGGTGAAAAAATCCAGATGAAAGAGGAAAGAGGGTTGGCTGCCAGCTCTAATCCTCTTCGACGAGTTTGCGCAGTTCGTGTAATTTCATCATGCATTCGATGGGCGTCATCGCGTTGAGATCGAGGTCGAGCAAAGCTTCCTTGATCTTGCCGGCCGTAGCGTCGACGGTTTCAAAGATGCTCAGTTGCAGCGCCGGACTGATCTGGTCGGTGCGAACGCGTTCGCTGCGGGGCATTCCGCCCTCCTCTTCCGACTGATCGATCGATTTCAATTCCAACTGATGCAGGATCTGATCGGCCCGCTCCACGATCGAGCGGGGCATGCCGGCCATTTTGGCCACATGAATGCCGAAGCTGTGTTGGCTGCCTCCGGGCGCCAGTTTGCGCAGGAAAATGACCTTCTGCCCTACCTCCCTCACGGCGACGTTAAAATTCTTGATCCGGGGAAACTTGTTGGCCAGTTCGTTGAGTTCGTGGTAGTGCGTGGCAAACAAGGTTTTGGGTCGCACCTGTCCGTTATCGTGCAAATACTCGGCGATCGACCAGGCGATCGACACGCCGTCGAAGGTGCTGGTGCCTCGGCCGATCTCGTCGAGCAGGATGAGGCTGCGATCCGACACATTGTTCATGATGCTGGCCGTTTCGTTCATTTCCACCATGAAGGTCGACTCGCCCGAGGAAATGTTGTCGGAGGCGCCCACCCGGGTAAAGACCTTGTCGACCAATCCGATCCGGGCCGATTCGGCCGGCACGAAACAGCCCATCTGGGCCATCAGGCAGATCAGGGCCGTCTGGCGCAGCAGGGCCGATTTTCCGGCCATATTCGGACCGGTGATCATCAGGATCTGTTGTTCGTCGTGATCGAGGTATACGTCGTTTGGCACGTAGGTCTCTCCAAGTTCCAGTTGTTGTTCGATCACCGGATGCCGGCCGCCGCGGATCTCGATCGCGAGTTCTTCGGTGATCTCCGGACGGTGGTACTGATGGCGTTGGGCCACCTTGGCGAACGAGAGCAGGCAATCGACGCGCGCCAATAGGGCGGCATTATGCTGAATGGGTTGAATGTAGTCGGCCAGAAAAAAGACGAGTTCCTGATAGATCTGCTCCTCCAACTCCAGAATGCGTTCCTCTGCGTTGAGGATCTTTTGCTCGAGCTTCTTCAGTTCTTCGGTGATGTAGCGCTCGGCATTGGTCAGGGTTTGCTTGCGCGTCCAGTCGTCGGGCACCTTGCCCTTATCTTTGTGTTTGTTGGTCACCTCCAGATAGTACCCGAAAACGTTATTGAATCCGATCTTCAGGTTGTCGATGCCGGTGCGTTCGGCTTCGCGCTGTTGGATCCCGAGGAGGAGGTCTTTGCTATGCCGGATGGTATGCCGCAGGTCGTCGAGTTCCTCGTGGCAGCCGTCGGCCACTACCCCACCCTTCGACAGGTTGACCGGCGGATCGGCGACGACCTTTCGAGCGATCTCGGCCTGTAGTTTGGGGCAGGGGTTCAGACCGTCGGCCACTTTTTCCAGAAAGAGGTTGCCGGTGGCCGAGAGCTGCTGCCGAAGCGGTTCGGTTGCCTGCAGGGCGGTGAGCAGTTGCCGGACTTCGCGCGGATTGACCTTTCCCAGCGGAACCTTGGAGATCAGGCGCTCCAGGTCGCCCATTTCCCGCAGGAAATCGTCGAGCGCGCTGCAAAGTTCGGGCTGTTGCAGGAAGAAATCGACCACCTGCAGGCGTTCGTCGATCTCCTTTTTGTGCTTGAGCGGCAACACCACCCATTTCTTCAGCAGCCGGGCGCCCATGGGCGAGATCGTCTGGTCGAGCACCTCGAAAAGCGGTACGCCGGAATCGTGCTGGCTGTATAGCAGTTCGAGATTTCGAATGGTGAATCGATCCAGCCATACGTAGCGATCCGGTTGTAGTCGCGAAAGCCTGGAGATGTGCTTCAGGTTGGGCTTTTCGGTAGTGGCCAGGTAGTGTAGCGCAGCGCCCGCGGCCACCTGAGCCAGCAGCAGTTCTTCTACGCCAAAGCCCTTCAGGCCCTGCACCTCAAAGTGGTTCAGCAGCTTTTCGCGGGCATAATCCCAGGTGAACACCCATTCCTCCAGGGCGAAGGTGTAGAACTTATCGCCGAACTCGCGCGAGAAATCCTTCTTCTTGTCTTTCGAAAAGAGCACCTCCGAAGGCTGAAAGCTCTGCAACAATTTATCGGCATAATTGAAATCGCCTTCGCACACCAGAAATTCGCCGGTGGAGATGTCCAGAAAGGCCAGTCCGTAGCGATCGCGTTTGCCGAAGGCCACCGAGGCGAGAAAATTATTGGCCTTATGGTCGAGCAGTTGGTCGTCGGAGGCCACGCCCGGCGTCACTACCTCGGTCACGCCACGTTTGACGATCTTTTTCTGCGGACTGGGTTTTTCCAATTGATCGCAGATGGCCACGCGGTAGCCGGCGCGCACCAGCCGCGGTAGGTAGGTGTCGAGCGAATGGTGCGGGAAGCCCGCCAATTCGATCTTGCTGCCCCCATTGTTGCGATTGGTGAGCACGATGCCCAATACGCGCGAGGCCTTCACCGCATCTTCGCCGAAGGTTTCGTAAAAATCGCCGACGCGGAACAGCAGGATCGCGTCCGGGTATTTTTGCTTCACCTTGAAATACTGCCGCATTAGCGGCGTTATTTTACCGTTTTGCTCGTCGTTGCTCTTTTTCGTAGCCAATAGCATGCAATTTTGGAGTCCGACAAATATAATTTTATTTCCCTGGAAAAGGAATCCACCGGAACTTCGTCGAGGGTGCGGCCATGGAAGCGCCGGCCGACCCCCTGCAGTTTGACCGATAACATTCAAAAAGCCTTCTTGTAGCTTAGGGCATTTTTCCTACATTTGCAGCGCCATGAGAGTCTTCCATGACCTAAATGATCTGCCAGCTTTTCACAACGCCGTCGTGACGATCGGATCGTTCGACGGCGTGCATTCGGGTCACCAGAAGATCCTGGAAAAGGTCAATCACCTGGCCCGGAACACCGGCGGCGAGAG
>JAGQXA010000387.1 GCA_020436865.1 Saprospiraceae bacterium
AAGAGTGCATCGGTGGTCAGTTCGGGCGATATGCCCGGCGCCAGTTCGATCAGGATCTCGACCTCGGCGGCGGTGTTGTCGGTGACCTTCTTGATCTTGATCTTGCCCTTGTCGTTGGCCTTGAGAATGCTGTCGATCAGGCTTTCGGTCGTGACGCCGAAGGGCAGTTCGCGGATCGCCAGCGTCTTCTTGTCGAGCTGTTCGATGCGAGCCCGCACCTTGACCCGTCCGCCGCGCTTGCCGCCGTTGTAATCGGAAACATCGACGATGCCGCCGGTCTGGAAGTCGGGGTAGATCTTGGCCTTTTTGCCCTGCAGGATCTTGATCGAGGCTTTGATCAGTTCGATGAAGTTGTGCGGGAGGATCTTGGTGGAAAGGCCGACTGCGATCCCCTCGGCGCCCTGGGCGAGCAGGAGGGGGAATTTCATCGGAAGGTTGATGGGCTCCTTCTTGCGGCCGTCGTACGACAACTGCCATTCGGTGGTCTGCGGGTTGAAGGCGACCTCGAGGGCGAATTTGGTCAGCCTCGCTTCGATATAGCGGGCTGCGGCGGCGCTGTCGCCCGTGCGCATGTCCCCCCAGTTGCCCTGACAATCGATGAGCAGGTCTTTTTGGCCCAGGTTGACCAGCGCATCGCCGATGGCGGCGTCGCCGTGCGGGTGGTACTGCATCGTTTGCCCGATGATGTTGGCCACCTTGTGGAAGCGCCCGTCGTCCATCTGTTTCATGGAGTGCAGGATGCGCCGTTGCACCGGTTTGAGGCCGTCGATCACGGAGGGAACGGCCCGTTCCAGAATGACGTACGAGGCGTAATCGAGGAAGTAATCCTCATACATGCCCTTGAGGGTCACAATGTTACCGTTTTCGGCATGCCCGTTGGTGGAAGGTACCTCTGATTTGCTCATATGCCTCGCCAGATTTCGCCATCAAAGGTAGCAAATTTACGAGATTTTTTCAAACAAAATGTTGTTTTGTTTTTTCTGAAACAGACGTTTTGTTTGGGTGTTAAAAGAAGGCGATTGCGGACCAGACGAAAAGGATTTTCGTTCTTCATTGTCAGGCAGCAAGTGAGTGGATCCAGACGTTCATTCATTGACCTTCCGACCGCTCCGAGCGGTCGGAAGGTTGCATACTAAAGGATTTGCGTAACTTAGGGCTGCCTTTTTTACCAAACTGAACCGACGTACATGGACATCGCCATCCCCATTAATTACCAGGAAAGCGATCTTATCGAAGCCTGCGTTCGCAAGGAGCGTTGGGCGCAGCGGGTGTTGTACGAAGAGCACTACGGTAAGATGATGGGTGTTTGCCTGCGTTACGCCAACAATTCCGACGACGCCCTCGACATCTTGCACGAGGGTTTTATCAAAGTGTTCAAACACATTGCCAAATACCAGCCCGGGACTTCCCTCACGGCTTGGATCCGGCGGATCATGGTCAATACGGCCATCGACTACTACCGGAAGAACATCCGCCGCCGCACGGAAGACCTCGAGCAGGCCTACGACGTAGAATCGCCGCAGGCCGACGCCATTAGCCAGTGTACGGAAAAGGAAATACTGGCTGCCGTGCAGGAGCTTTCGCCGGCCTACCGGACGGTCTTTAACCTGTACGTGATCGAAGGATATTCACACAAGGAAATTGCCGAGCTACTCGACATTACGGAAAGCACTTCTCGCTCCAATCTCGTCAAAGCCCGGCTGAAACTGCAAGCCGCACTCACTGCACGATTTTCGGCCTATGAAAAATGAACTGGACAAAAGGATAAAGGAGGCCCTGGAGAATTTGGAATCGCCCTACCGGGCCGATCATTGGTCGATGCTGGAAGGCCGGCTCGATCACCCGACGTCTCCGCCCGACCCGGCCGACGCCTTCGATGCCGTGGTCGCGTCCCGCCTGGAGGGGCTGGAAGTTCCTCTTTCTGCCGGTACCTGGAATCAGTTCGAAGAGAAAATGGAACAGGCCGAAGCTGCCGAGATCGACCAGGCGGCCTACGAAAAATTACAGCCGCTCGAAGCGCCGTACAATGCCACGCACTGGTTGCTGATGAAAGAGCGGCTCGACGATGCTTTTTCCTGGCGCCGCAAGCTCGTGCGCTACAAGGTGGCAGAGGTGGTCCTGATGCTCCTGTTGCTATTCACGGTCATTCAGCAGTTGCCGCTGCATAAAAAGAAGGCGCCGGCCCGCCCGCCGGCCGATACAACCACCGCCTACCAGCAAACGGCCTCGGCCGGCCTTCCGTCGTCTGACCGGGCGCCGGGCGCCTCTTCTTCGGCATCTGTGCACAATGGGGAGGAAGCAGAGGCTGACCTGCCGCTCGCGCAAAACTCGGGGCCGGATCTTGGTCCGGGTAGCCAGGCAGTTACATCCTCTTCGATCGACCTAAGGCCGCCGGCTCAGACCGGCGCCGAGCAGGCCGTTTCATCGCTATTGCCCAGCCTGGGAATGCGATCGTTGGCCGGCAGCCAATTGACTTTCCAGCCGCCCCTGGCCTTCGATTCGCCGGCCGCGACTGGCGCCAACGAGGCGATCACGCCACCGATCGCCATGATGGCCTTCGATCGCATCGACTCCCATTTCCCCGGCTCTCTTCGCTCGCTGAGCGAAAACGGTACGGCCCTCATCCTTTCTTCGCCCACTTTCCGAAACAAGAAGAGCCTGCGCGTGGGTATGTTTGCCTCGCTCGACTATAACTACATTCAAACGCCTTTCGACGAAGTATTCGATATCGGACCGTACGCCGTCGACTCCACCAGTTTCAGCGGAGGGATCACGTTGGCTTATCGCTTCGGTCGCTGGGAGATCGAAACCGGCGGCATTTATTCCAATAAGAGCTACCGGCCCCTGGTACCCGTACAACAGTTCGGTACCTTCGATTATCTGGTGATCCAGTCTTTCGAAGGGATCCACCTCGACGTGCTCCAGATCCCGCTGATGCTGCGCCGCAACTTCCTGTCCCGGCAACCTAAGTGGGACCTCTATCTCTCCGGAGGCATTTCCGCCAACCTCATCCTGAAGCCGATCTACGAGATCCGGCAAACGGAGGTCGTGGCCGCTGCCAGCGTCAAACCGCCGCCGCCCGAAGAACTGGTCGAGGAGGTAAATCAGAAATCGAAGCTCAACCGCAAAGACTTTCCGGCGGGCATCTTTCACGGCGGCTCGTTTATCGACAACAGTTATTTTACGGCCAGCCTGGGCCTGGGCGTTGAGCGGATGATCAACTATCGCTGGAGTTTGTTCCTGGAGCCGAACTTCCAGTATCAATTCCCCGTCCACGGCTTTGGGCCCAACGACGATCGCTTCCACAGCCTGTCGTTCCGGCTAGGTACGCGCGTCATCGTTTGGTAGATGGGAGGAGAGATCCCAAATCCAATCCCCCCAGCCACTCCGCCAATTGTTCCGGATCCGGCCGATGCCCATCGTCGATGTGGTGAAAGTGCACACCGGGCAGACCCTGTAGCGCCCGGCGGGCCGTTTTTTCCGAAACCAGATCGTCGTGACGTCCGAAGAGAAGGTCGACTGTCAGGTCATGGCGTTCGATGGCCCGGCGCACCGCCTGCAGGTCGGGTTGCAGATCGGGCAGCGAACGCCAGGTGCCGCTCAGGCGTTGCCGTCTTTCCTGTCCGCTCAGGTGGTATTGCAGGAATTGGAGGGCGAAGGCGTCGATCAGTTTCAGGCGATGCAGATGGCGAGCCCACTGCAAGAGTTTTTCCGGCGGATCAGTCCAGCGCAACAGGCGTTCCCTTAGAGGGGGCGGTAATTTGGCCAGCAACGGCAACCAGCGCGTGCGGAAGCCGTCGGGATTGATCAGCAGGACCCGTTGCAGGCGCGGGGCGAAGAAGGGGAGCAGGCAGAGGGCGATCCGTGCGCCGAAGCTATGTCCGGCGAGGGCCAGCGGAGCGGGGGCAGGTCCGGCCCACTGTTGAACCATCGCCGCCAGATCGCTCAGGCGATAGCTGTTCTCCTGCCAGAGGCTGCGCCCGTGAAAGGGCAGGTCGGGGACGATCAGGCGAAAATGAGGTTCAATGACCGGCGCCAGGGGATAAAAGAAACGCCCACTCTCTCCATAGCCATGCAGGGCGATCAGCGGCGTGGAGCGATCGCCGAACGCTTCGAAATGGAGGCGGTGCGGACCGAATTCGAGTTGGGGCATAGAGGTGGATTCGTGCCGGATCGTCGGGAATGGGGCCCTCGGCAGCGAACCCCATCGCGTCCATAGTGGTGAAAACCAGCGCCGTTACCACTCACCACAAAGGCCGCAGAGGTACACTATGGATAAAAGTGTTCGGAGTGCAGGGAAACGCTGCACCCTCTGGCGTCCTCGGCGGTGAATCCAGTTCACTACCGAGGACGCGCCGAAGGGTCGCAAATATTACAGGGTGCCGCGCAACTCCTGTTCGCGTTCGATGGCTTCGAACAGCGCCTGGAAGTTGCCCTTGCCGAACGACTTGGCCCCTTTGCGCTGGATGATCTCGTAGAATACGGTCGGGCGATCCTGCACGGGCTTGGTGAAGATCTGGAGGAGGTAGCCCTCGTCGTCGCGGTCGATCAGGATGTTGAGCCGCTTGAGGTCATCGAGGTTCTCTTCGATCTTTCCGACGCGTTCTTCTACGGTTTCGTAGTAGTTGTCGGGCACATAGAGGAATTCAACGCCATTCTTCCGCAATTGGTCCACGGTGAAGATGATATCGTCGGTAGCCACGGCGATATGTTGTACGCCTGCGCCCCGGTAGAAGTCGAGGTATTCTTCGATCTGCGACTTCTTGAGCCCTTTGGCCGGTTCGTTGATCGGGAATTTGATGTAGCCGTTGCCGTTCGACACCACCTTGCTCATCAGGGCCGTGTATTTGGTAGAAATGTCTTTGTCGTCGAAGGTGATGAGCAGTTTAAAGCCCATGACGTCCTGGTAAAATTTCACCCATTTGTTCATTTCACCCAGTTCGACGTTGCCGACGCAATGGTCGACGTACTTCAGGCCGATCGGCTGCACGGGGTAGACGCTTTCGCGCGGTTCGAAACCCGGCAGGAAGGCGCCGCTGTAGTTTTTGCGTTCCACGAGGGTGTGGAGGGTGTCGCCGTAGGTATGGATGGAGGCCATTTTCACTTCGCCGAACTTGTCGGTCAGCGTGGTCGGTTCGCTATATACCTGTGCGCCCCGTTCGACGGCTTTCCGGAACGCCTTTTCGACGTCGTCGACCCAGAGGGCAAGCACTTTCACGCCATCGCCGTGCAGAGCTACGTGTTGGGAGATCTCGTGGTCGGGGCTCAGGGCCGAGCTCAGCACGAAGCGGATCTTGCCCTGTTCGAGTACATATGAGACCTTGTCGCGCACACCCGTTTCGGGGCCCCGGTAGGCCACCCATTTGAAGCCGAAGGCGGCCTGGTAGTAGAGGGCCGATTGTTTGGCGTTGCCCACGTAGAACTCGATGTGATCGGTGCCGTTAA
>JAGQXA010000388.1 GCA_020436865.1 Saprospiraceae bacterium
CAGGAAAAGGACCTGGCGGCCTACCTCGAGCAATACGATTTCCCCGAAGAATACACCGCCGATAACGTGCGCGAAATGGTCGAGAAGGAAGAGATCCAGCCCATCGCTCTGGTGGAATATGTGGAAGATGCCAATTCTCTGCTCTTCGACACCCCGGTCGTCGGCGCCGAAGTGTATGTATCGGCCGACGGCGGCGTAAGTTGGCAAAAGACGCATGAGGGTTATCTCGACGACCTGTATTACTCTTACGGGTACTACTTCGGACAGATCCGCGTAGCGCCCGAAGAACCCCGGAAACTTTACGTCCTGGGGGTCCCCATCCTGCGCTCCGACGACTGGGGCAAGACCTGGAAGCCGATCGGCGGCGACAATGTGCACGGCGATCATCATGCCCTATGGGTCGACCCGGGACGACCCGGCCATCTCGTGCTCGGCAATGACGGAGGGGTGAATATCTCCTACGACAACGGCGAAACCTGGATCAAATGCAATACCCCGGCAGTCGGGCAGTTCTACGCCGTGGCCGTCGACCGGGCCGATCCGTTCCGGGTGTACGGCGGCTTGCAGGACAACGGCGTATGGGTCGGTCCGAGCACCTATCGGGAAGGCACCCGCTGGCACAGCAACGGCCATTACCCCTATGAATCGATCCTGGGCGGCGACGGCATGCAGGTAGCGGTCGACACGCGCCAGAACAATATCGTTTTTACCGGCTACCAGTTTGGCAACTACTACCGCATCGACCAGGCGACCGATAAGAGCGAATACCTGACCCCCAAGCACAAACTCGGCGAACGCCCCCTTCGCTGGAACTGGCAATCGCCGATCCACCTGTCGGAGCACAACCAGGATATTCTCTACCTGGGTTCCAACAAGTTGCACCGTTCCTTCGACCAGGGCAAAGAGTTCGAAACGATCTCCGAAGATCTGACCACCGGCGGGCGAAAAGGCGACGTCGCCTTCTCTACACTGACCACCATCCACGAATCGCCGCTCAAGTTCGGACTGCTCTACACGGGTAGCGACGACGGTCTGGTGCATCTCAGCCGCGACGGGGGAAACAGCTGGCAGAACATTTCTGCCGGCCTGCCGGAACAGATGTGGGTCGCCCGCGTACAGGCCTCCCAACACGAGTTGGGGCGGGTGTACGTCGCCCTGAACGGTTATCGTTGGGACGATTTCACCGCCTATCTCTACGTTTCGGAAGATTTCGGAAAAACCTGGAGCCGCCTGGGGAATGACCTTCCCCCCGAACCGGTCAACGTCGTGCGGGAAGATCCCGTCAACCCCGACCTGCTATACACCGGTACCGACCACGGTCTGTACGTTTCCCTCGACCGGGGGGAGTCGTTCATGCTGATGGATCACAAGCTGCCGGCCGTACCCGTACACGACCTGGTCGTTCATCCAACCGCTCACGAATTGGTGGTGGGCACGCACGGACGCTCCATCTACCTTGCCGATATCGGCGAGTTGCAGCAGCTAACGCCTGAAAACCTGGATAGGTCGCTCCTGACCTTCTCGATCGAGCCCGTGCGGCACAGTAGCCGTTGGGGCAGCATCCGCAACAGTTGGTCGGATACGACCGAAACGACCGTAGCCCTGCCCATTTACGTGAAAGAAAGAGGGAAGGTCCGATTGTCGGTCTTTGCCGGCGACGAGCTGCCGCTGAAGTCCTGGGAGGTCGAGGCCACCCCCGGGCTCAACTACCCCGAGTACGACCTTTCGATCGACGGCAACCGGCTGCGCGAGTACCTGCAATACCTCAACCGCGATCAGAAGGAAGGCGAAGACCCGATAGAACTGGAAGAGGCCGACAACGGCAAGTACTACCTCGCCAAAGGAAAGTACCGGGTAGTGGTGAATAAGGGGGAACAATCGGAAAAGATGGAGCTACAGATCAAATAAGGCCAAGCGTATACTTTTACACCGGTCGGAGCGCAGAAGCGATCCGACCGGTGTCTCTTATCATTCTACTTTCCTCTTTCTACTAAGACCTACGCTCCGACCGCCTGATTCTTGGCCCGTTTGCGTTCATGCTCTTTGAGGTAGATCTTGCGCAGGCGGATCGACTCGGGGGTCACTTCCACGTACTCGTCTTCCTGGATGTATTCCAGGGCCTCTTCGAGGGTAAACTTGATGGGCGGCGTGAGCTTCAGCTTGTCGTCGGAGCCCGACGCACGCATGTTGGTGAGTTTCTTCGTTTTGGTCAGGTTGACCACCAGATCGCCGCTGCGGCTGTTCTCACCCACGATCTGCCCTTCGTAGATGTCTTCGTTATGAGCGACGAAGAACTTGCCGCGGTCTTGCAGGTTGTTGATGCTGTAGGGGATGGACCGGCCTGTTTCCATAGCGATCAGCGAGCCGTTGATGCGGCCGGGAATATCGCCCTTGTGCGGCTGGAATTCCTTGAAGCGGTGGGTCATGATGGCCTCGCCTGCGGTGGCGGTCAGCAATTGGCTCCGCAGGCCGATGATGCCGCGGGAAGGGATCTCGAACTCGAGTTGTACGCGATCGCCTTTCGGGATCATGCTGAGCATCACGCCCTTGCGGCGGGTTACCATTTCGATGGCCTTGCCCGACACGTTTTCGGGCAGGTCGATCGTCATTTCTTCCACCGGTTCGTGAAGGATCCCCTCGATGCGCTTTTGGATCACCTGCGGTTGGCCGATCTGCAGTTCGTAGCCCTCGCGGCGCATGGTTTCGATCAGCACCGACAGGTGCAGTACGCCCCGCCCGAACACCCGGAAGGCTTCGGCTTTGTCGGTGGATTCTACCCGCAGCGCCAGATTCTTCTCCAGTTCGCGATCGAGGCGCTCCTTGAGGTGGCGCGAGGTGACGAACTTGCCTTCCTGTCCGAAGAAGGGCGAGTCGTTGATGGTGAACAGCATGCTCATGGTCGGCTCGTCGATGGTCAGAGCTGGCAGGCCTTGCGGCTTTTCGGCGTCGGCGATGGTGTCGCCGATCTCGAAGCCTTCGATGCCGAAGACGGCGCAAATGTCGCCGGCGCCCACCGATTGGGCTTCCACGCGCTCGAGGCCATAGAAGGTGTACAGTCCGCGCACCTTCCCTTTTTCTACCCGGCCATCGCGCTTAACGAGCGATACTTGCTGGCCGTTGCGCAATTCGCCGCGAAGCAGTCGCCCAACGGCGATCCGGCCGATGTAGCTGGAGTAGTCGAGCGAGGTGATCTGCATTTGCAGGCTGCCTTCCGCTACTTTAGGGGCGGGAATGTGCTCGATGATGGCGTCCATGAGAGCCGTGATGTTATCGGTCTTCTCGCGCCAGTCGTGGTTCATCCAGCCGAATTTGGCGGAGCCGTATATGGTCGGAAAATCGAGTTGATCTTCGGAGGCGTCGAGGTTGAACATCAGGTCGAACATGGCTTCCTGCACCTCTTCGGGCGTGCAGTTCTCCTTGTCGACCTTGTTGATCACGACGATCGGCTTCAAGCCCAGTTCGATGGCTTTTTGCGTCACGAAGCGCGTTTGGGGCATCGGGCCCTCGAAGGCGTCGACGAGCAGCAGCACACCATCGGCCATATTGAGCACGCGCTCGACCTCTCCGCCGAAGTCGCTGTGGCCCGGCGTATCGATGATGTTGATCTTGACGTCCTTATACGTGATGGAGGCGTTCTTGGAGAGGATGGTGATCCCCCGCTCGCGCTCCAGGTCGTTGTTGTCGAGAATGAGCTCGCCAGGCTTTTCGTGTTCTTTGAAAAGAAGGCCGGCATGAAGCATTTTGTCGACCAGGGTCGTCTTGCCGTGGTCGACGTGGGCGATGATCGCAATGTTTCGGATCTGTTGCATGAGGGTGCGTTGAAAAATTCGGGCGCAAAGGTACGCTTTCGCACGAGAATAACACTACTCTGGCACATTATGTTTCTGAAAACAAAACGGCCGGTCCTTCGAGTGGAGGAACCGGCCTGTTTTGTCCTACGGTCTTTGGGAAGTTTTCCGTTAGTGCAGTTGGAACGCGCTCAGCGTGTGGTAATTAGCCCGCACGTTGGAGATCAGTTCCAGATCGAGCGTACAGTTGTCGAACTGCAAAGCGTAGGTTCGTTGGATATGCTCAGGATCGAGGGTTGATTTTTTGACGAC
>JAGQXA010000389.1 GCA_020436865.1 Saprospiraceae bacterium
ACATTTACCTGCGCGACAAGGTGTCGACCATCGCCATGTTGCGTTGTCTGGGGGCGAGCGGGCGGCAGGCCTTTCGCATTTACCTCTGGCAGGTGTTCCTGCTGGGGCTGGCCGGCGGGATCGCCGGCGCCCTGCTGGGCAGTCTGATCCAGGTAGTGCTGCCGACCGTGATGGCCGAATTCCTGCCGGTCGACGAGGTGAGCCGCAGCGTATCGCCGGCGGCCATCGGCGAGGGCGTACTGACCGGCGTGATCGTGACCCTGTTGTTCGGGCTGTTGTCGCTCCTGCCGATCCGGCGCATTTCGCCGCTGCAGGTGTTGCGGGCCTCCTACCAGGAGCAAGGGCCTCGCCGCGATCCCTTGCGCTGGCTGGTAATGGGGTCGATTGCCCTCTTCATTCTGCTGTTTACGCGTTGGCAGACAGGTAGTTGGCAGAGTTGGGTGTTTCCGGTCGGCGTAGGCATCTCCCTGCTGATCCTTGCCGGTGTGGCCCGCTTGCTGAGCTGGAGTGTGCAGCGATTTTTCCCGAAAGGGTGGAGTTTCTCCTGGAGGCAGGGCATCGCCAATCTGTACCGGCCCAACAACCAAACCACGGTGCTGCTCGTAACGATCGGACTGGGTACGGCCCTGATCGCCACGCTTTTCTTCATCCAGGAAATGCTGCTGCAACGGATCGCCTTTACCGGCAGCGGCGACCGGCCCAATATGATCCTCTTCGACATCCAGCCCCCGCAGCGGGAAGGAGTGGCGGAACTCTGCCGTCAGTACGACCTGCCCGTGCAGGAAGAAGTACCCATCGTGACCATGCGCCTGGACAACATCGGCGGGATCGATAAAGCGGCCTTCCTGCGCGACAGTAGTTCCGGGATCTCCCGCTGGGTTTACGATCGCGAATACCGGGTGACCTACCGCGATAGCCTGATCGCCTCGGAGACCGTCGTGGAGGGAGAGTGGAAAGGCGGAGTGGCCGATGACGGTACGGTGTATATTTCGATCGAACGAGGTTTTGCCGAAGACATGGGCGTGGAGATCGGTTCGAAGGTGACCTTCAACGTGCAGGGAGCCCTGGTCGAAACGGTGGTCGGCAGTTTGCGAGAGATCGATTTTCAACGCTTCCAGACCAATTTTCTGGTGGTCTTCCCAAGCGGCGTGCTCGAGCAGGCGCCCCAGTTCTTTGTACAGATCACGCGGGCCGATTCGGAAGAGGCCTCCGCCCGATTTCAGCGGGCGCTGGTGCAGGCCTTCCCCAACGTCTCGGCTATCGATCTGTCGCAGGTGCTGAGCACGGTGGAAACGGTGCTCAACAAGGTATCGTTCGTGATCCGCTTTATGGCTTTGTTCAGCATGCTCACGGGCCTGATCGTGCTGATAGGCTCGGTGAGTCTGAGCCGGTATCAGCGCTTGCGCGAAAGTGTATTGCTGCGCACCATCGGCGCCAGTCGCCGGCAGATCCTGCAGATCAATGCCGTTGAATACCTCATTCTCGGCCTGCTGGCCGCCCTGACCGGTCTGCTGCTGGCCATGCTCGCCAGCTGGGCGCTGGCCATCGGGCAGTTCGAGGTCGACTTCCAGCCGAATTGGTGGCCGGTGCTCGGCCTTTCGGCCGTCATCACCCTGCTGACGCTGTTGATCGGCCTGTCCAATAATCGCGCCGTGGTCAATTATCCGCCGCTGGAGGTGCTGAGAAGGGAAGCTTAGTGGCAGTCGGCCCGCCTCCGCAGGGGCTACGGCGAGGCAAGCAGTTGGCAGGTACAGATGCGGCTCAATCAATAAAACCTGCTCCGAAGGAGCGCCGGAGGACCTTGTAGAGGTCCCCCCTCTCTAGCCACCGCCAGGATGCCCCCGGCTCCCGGCATCACCGCCCCAATCCACCCAATCCCCCAATTAACCAATCCCCCAATTAACCAAAAACCCCCGAACGACCCGGAGGCCATTCGGGGGAGGTGCCAAAACCTTCCTTGAAAGTGCGTTAGAATTCTCGTATGGCTTTAAAGCTGCCGCTCAGGTCGTGGCTGGCGCCGCCCTGATCGGTGAAGTCGCCGTCGAAGGTGCCCTTGATCGGTTCGCCGATATTGCCGTATTCGGTGACGGTGACGGAAACGTTGGGCGTGGCGCCTTGTGCCGGCCCGGAGTTGTTCAGGTAGAGCCAGGTCATGTCGAAAGTGCCGACGCTGACTCCCTCAAAGGAAAAGCCAAAGAAAGTGCTTACCGTACCTTGTCCGTAGATCGTCGTACTGGTGGTCAGGCTGTCGCCCGAAAAGATGTTTTCGAGGATCGTGTATTCGACGCCGTCGAGTTCGTAGATGATGTATTCTTCAAGCTCTTCACAGGTCATGAGCACGCCGAGATCCATTTCTTCTTCGCCGGCGACCGAAACCGGTTCGCTCTCCAGGAGGTTTTCGGCATCCACTGCGACCACTTCCAGGTTCGCCGGGCTACAAATGTCGATGATGCCGGAAAAATGACCATCGCCATCGGCCAGTATGATTTCGGGGTAGTAATTCCCGCCATTGTAGATCCGGATGTATCCATCGGTCACGGTCTGCCCATCACAGCTTTCGATGCTGCCGCTTAGCGTGCCGAAGTTGCCGGAGGAGTTGTCGGGAGTAAGGTTGTAGGTGCCCAGATCTGTACTGGTGTTGAAAGGCCCTACTGTCGTCGAGAAGAGCAGATCGTTGCAGGAGTTGAAGACTTCCAGCAAGAGTTCGACGTCGAGCGGTATTCCGCCGGTGATGGTGCCGTTGGTGCTGGTAAAGCCGCTGGATTTGGCGCCGGTGGAAGTGTTGGTCAGCGTCACCAAATACCCGGACAACGGGTTCTCGCCTTTCCAGATGAAGGCCGCCGTGAGGCTGACCAGGGGGAAGGGCGCGTCGCAGTTCCAGAAGGAAAAATGCTGCACCTTGCCGACGTAGGCGTTGCCCACTAGCTCAGCGCTGCCTTCTTCCACCCAAACTCCTTTTTCTTCGTCGAAGTACCAGAGCGGGATCGTAGCCGGCGCCTGGCCGAGCAGTTCGGCAGGCAGCTCGAAGGTCAGCTCGACCTCCTGGCCGGAGGCGATCTGCAGGGTCTGTCCGGACGAACCGATCAGTTCGACGGCCATCATGCCGAAGGATTGCAGGCCCATTTCCTGATCGTTCGCGTCGATGCCGAGGAGGTCGCCGGGCATGATCTCGGCGAGGTCGTCGGCCACCGGGTTGAGGTGCCGTGCGGCAACGCCTACCGGGCCGTTATAGGCACTTCCGTTGGCGTCGACCACTGCGCCGCCCGGGAATTTGAGCGAACCGCCCTCGATGTCGATCTCGCCGCCGTCGGCAGCGGTAAAGGACTCACTGATGTTTCGGGTCAGCATCTTGATACGTACGTTAGCCGTTTCGTTCTCGATCGGGCGGAAGGTGCGCGAGCCGAGGAAGTAGCCGAATTTCTCGACCTTCACGTAGGCCCGGTTGGAGGGCACGGTGGCGTTCTCGATGTGGAAGAGTCCGCTGTCGTCAGTATAGGCGCTCTTGTTGCCGAAGGTCACTTCAGCATCGGCAACCGCCTGCCCGCCTTCATCGATCACGAGGCCGAGTACCGAAGCGCTGATGGGCTTCACAATGACGGGAGGATCAGTGGGGTCGTCGGGCGTGAGGTCGTCGTTTTTTTGACAGGCTACAAAAGCCAGGGAGATGGCAAAAAAGAACAAAAGGAGTCTTTTCATGATGGTGCTTTTTGAGTAGTTGAGTATTCGCTTGACACCCACCTACACGCAGCGATCCAGAAAGGGGTTGGGTTGCGGAAATTTTTTTTTTGATCCCTCCCGGGTTTTGACGTCGATTGAGCATTTGACTCGCAATTACTTGTTTTTCAGTTTTTTGTGCTATTTATTGACAAGCGGGCAGCCTCCTGTTTGGAGGAGGATTATCCAAGATCGAACGATGGTCGATGTGGCGCGGACTTGTTCCTTTTTGCGCAGGCAGCCGTTATGTCCTTGTCTGTGTCCTTTTCAAATCCACAAGTATGAAGCCATGAAAACTAACCTAACCCTTCTCTTTCTTTTGCTGGTCTCCGGCATCTGGGCCCAGCCTTTGCAGGAATGGACCCTTCACTTCGAATCGGGCCGACACGAGTTGACGGCCGAAAGCAAAAGCCAGCTGGACGAGGTCGCTCTCCGGGTCGGACAGTTGCAGGAGTTCCGGCTCTACCTGGCGGCCCACACCGATGCCGAAGGAACCGGCGCCTTTAACCAGGCCCTTTCACAAAGGCGGGCGCAGAGCGTACGTTCCTATCTGCAGGGGAAAGGCGTGCCGACGGACGGGCTGGTCGTCGAGACATTCGGCGAGAACCGACCTGCCTTTACGAACGACGACGAAGACGGCCGCGCCCGCAACCGCCGGGTGCAATTGCGACTGGAAGGCCTGCGCCTGGAAAGTCTGGACGATCTTTGGGGGCATCTGGACCGGTCTGCCGGACAAACCTACCGCATCGATCCCACCGTCGCTACTCGCTTGGTCGGAACCGGTGGCACGACCATTTGGATCGATGCGCTCTCCTTTGTCGATGAGCATGGCGCCGCCGTCGACGGTGGCTTCGTCGAGATCTTTCTCCAGGAGGCCCTTGACCTGGAACAGATGGTCGTGGCGGGACTGAGCACTACTTCGGGCGACCGCCTGCTGGAAACGAGCGGCATGATCGAGATCCGCGCCACGGCCGACGGCCGGCCGCTGCAGTTGCGCGAAGGCGCCGAGCTGACGGTGGCATTGCCGCAGGCAGTGCAGCGAGAGGACATGGAACTGTTCTTCGGCCGACCGGGCGAAGCCGGGCAAGCGATGGACTGGGCGCCGGCCGATCAGCCGGCCGCGACCGATCTGGAAGCTCTGCTCGACCTGCCGCCGGCCCCCGAACAGCCTTTTTTCTCCTTTCTACCGCCGCTCTTCAGAGCAGATTCGTCAGATTTTCCCGTGTTCCCGCGACGCCCGGAAACTCCTCGTCCGCCCCGCCAACCCGAATGGGAGAACGTGCACTACAACCCGGGCTTCTTCAAGAAGCTGACCATCGGAAAAGACGGCGTCGAAGAGCGCAAACAGGAGATGTATGCCGAGCGCATGGCGCGCTATGAAGAACGCCGGCAGCAGTACGAACAGGCGTTGATCGATCTTCCCAATAAGATGGAAGCCTACGACCTGGCCGTAGCCGAATATCACCTGGCTGTGGCGGCCTGGAATGATCGCCGGGAAGCCGAAGCGCTCGAGTTTCAGGATGGAGGAGCCAAATTCGAACAGGCCTTCGATTGGCAGCGCGAACGCTACCTGAAAAGGAAACAGCTATACCAACAGCGCCTGGAAGAATGGCGCGAAGTGAAGCGGCAGCGACTGGCGGCCTACGAACAGGAATTTGCCGCGGTCGGTTCCGTCGATGCCCGTTCGTTGCAGAACTATTTTTTTAAGGTCAACGAGTTGGGGTGGATCAACTGCGACCGCTTCTACAACGTGCCGCAGGAAGATCGCCTTCCCCTCGTGGTACGCGATGCCGATCAAGCCGATGAAAAGGTGTATGTGATCTTCCAGGAAATGAACAGC
>JAGQXA010000390.1 GCA_020436865.1 Saprospiraceae bacterium
GCGCCGGTCTTTTTCCAGATCACGCCGGCAACTTCGAGGCTGGTGACCGGCGTACCTGCGAAGGAAACCGTGTATTCGTGCTCGAATTCCGTTCCTGCCGCCACAGGACCGTCGGCGAGCAATGTCCCATAGGTCGTCGGGGTCAGCGCCTTGCGCAACACGCTGGAGTGCATCACTTCGGTGTTCTGGCCGGCCTGGTAGGCCAGCAAGTCGTTTTCCACCAGATAAAGGCCCAGGTAATATTCGCCGTCGGCATCTTGAAAGAAACGAGACTTACTGTGAACGGTGAGCAGATCGCCCTCGTAGGTGGCGTCGATCCCGACATTCGCCACCGGCGCTTGCAGATAGGCCGTGTCGACGGCATTCTGGAAAGTGATCCGGGCGCTGGCTGTGTTGCCCGAGCTGACGTTCTGCAATTCGGTATTCAGATAGAACTTGGGCTGTCCGCCACCCGAGAGATTGCTGACAATCTCGGTAGAGGTGGGATTTTCCAGCATGCTTCCGCCGTAGTGTGCGGCCCAAAAGACGGCTTTCCCGGCATTATCCTGCCGAACATCGTCGAAGAAATCCCAACCCCAGGTCCCGCAGTACGGACACCAGGTGGCGGTTTTCTTGATGATCAAGGTTTTTTGCACTTCCTCGACCTGCTGGGCCGAAACGCTAAGGGCAATGGAACAAAGCGCGACAAGCGTAGTAATCGTTCTGAACATAGTGATCTTTTTGTTTGGAACAAAGGTAAGCGATATTGGTTTGGGATATCCGGATTAATCGGCGATTTGCCAATGGCTTTCAATCTTCTCTTTTTTCCCACTCGACCCGCAAACATCGACGGGTATCGGGGCGCACTTTGTAGCGTTCGTCGAGGCGAATGCCCGCTACCCAGCAGATCTCGCCCTGGTTTTCGAGCACCCACACCCGCTCCTTTTCGAACCTGGAAAGCTTGAGGTCGGTGAAAAGGTCCTGCAGTTTTCGATGGCGCCCGGCCATGCCCAACGGCTGAAAGGTATCGCCGTCCCGCCAGCGGCGAAGAGTTAGCGGAAAGGAAAGGCGGTCGAGGTCGATCCAGGCTAGGTAAGGATTTGCGGAAAAGGCGGAGGGGGGAGCAACAGGGTGGGTGAAACGCCAGCGTCCGTCAGGGAGTTCGAAGGTGTCGGTGCCGGAGTCGATCCTGATCTCGGACGCCAGACTTTCATCATGCGCTTGCCAAACCAGATAGCCGTGGTCGAACACGAGCCGGTGCGTGGAAGAGGAGAATTGTTGTCCGGAGGCCTTCTCTCCGCATTTCAGCATTTGATCGATCTGGGGCGGGCCAAATCCAAACGGCCGCAGGAACTCGTAGAGCAGGGTAGCGGGGGCGGGTGTTTGCTGCAGAGCCTGCATCGACAAGCGGAAGTGGTTCGCACCGGCTTCGATCAATCGCTCGCGAAAGTGTTCGACGGCAAAGTCGTACAAGGCCTCGGCTTCGCGGAAATGGCGAAAAGTGGCCGGCAAGGTTTGCTCTAGCCCCGGGTTGATCCCGCGCAAAACCGGCAC
>JAGQXA010000391.1 GCA_020436865.1 Saprospiraceae bacterium
CACCTGGGCCCGATCGGCCCGGGAGAATGCCGGGTGTACCATTCATCCTTCTGAGCCGTACCATTCATCTTTTCGGCGCCTGACCATTCGTCCATTCGTCGACGCCCAGCGTACCCTCCATCCAATTCCACCCTCCGCAATGCCGGGAAGGAGCCCGGCAGCCTGTAGCTTGCATTAACGCTCCCGCCAGCCGGGAGTCGTTCGGGGCTGCTACCGGGCGTCGATCGCCCGGTTCACAGACCCATCGATCGGCAAAAACCAGTAAGTATAGTCAAGGCGATCGCGGCAGTGGTCGCGATCGCCCTTTTGGTCGAAGCCGTCGAAAGCGCTCATCCGTACCTGCACTTCTTTACCAACCCATCCGCAAAGGCAACCCGTTTGCGCTTTGCCCGCATTCATCCATTTTTTCACCAAACCAACTCTCCATGAAATTCTTACTGACTTTCTTGTGTTGTTTCGGCCTGTGGCTCTCCGGAGTACAGGCTCAACGTACCGTTTCCGGCACGGTGAACGACGCGGACGGGCAGCCGCTCATCGGCGCCAGCGTGCTGGTGAAAGGCACCTCGACCGGCACCGTCACCGACATCGACGGACAGTACACCGTCACGGTTCCGGAAGGGGCCGCTCAGCTGACCTTTAGCTACGTGGGCTACGTGACGCTGGAGGTCGACCTCGGCGCTTCGAATGTGGTCGACGTCGTCTTACAGGAAGGCGTCACGCTCGAAACGGCCCTCGTCACGGCTCTTGGGATAGAGCGAGAGGAGAAGGCCGTCGGCTATGCCGTGCAGGAAGTATCGGGCGACGATGTGGCCCGGGCCAACACCGTCAGCGTGATCGACGCCTTGAGCGGAAAGGCCGCCGGCCTGCAGGTCACCCAGGCTTCGGGCGCCGCCGGCGGCTCGAGCCGGATCGTCTTGCGCGGCCAGACTTCCTTCGACGGCAACAACGAAGCCCTCATTGTGGTCGACGGCGTGCGCCTCGACAATTCGGAAAACAATACCGAACGCGTCCTGCAGGGCGTGGCCTATTCCAACCGGGCCATGGACATCAATCCGAACGACATCGAATCGGTGAGTGTGCTGAAAGGCGCCGCCGCGACCGCTCTGTACGGCGTCGAAGGGGCCCGGGGCGTGATCGTGATCACCACCAAGAAAGGCTCCCAGGGTAAAGGACTCAGCGTAAACTACAACGTCAACTACACGATGGCGGAGATAAACAAGACCCTGGACCTCCAGGACACCTACGCCCAGGGCGTATCGGGGCTCTATTTTGGTCCGGAAACGGGCATGTCGCTCTCCTGGGGGCCCCGCATCGACACCATGGCCTTCGACGGAGCGACCGATTATCCGTACGATCCCAACGGTCGCCTGGTCGGCCAGAGCGATCCCTCGGCGGTAGCCCCGGCCCGGGCCTATGACAACGTCGACAATTTCTTCCAGACCGGGCACACCTGGTCGCACAACCTTGCCTTTTCGGGCGGCAACGACGCCGGCTCCTACCGGGTGTCCTTCGGCCGTACCGATCAGCTCGGCGTCATTCCGAAGAATACCTACGACCGCACCAATGTGGGCCTGTCGGGCGCTTTCGATCTGTTCGACGACCGCTTCCACATCAATGCCTCCATCAACTACGCCCGTTCGGGCAGCCGCCGGGTGCAACAGGGATCCAACACCTCCGGTCTGACCTTGGGGCTTTACCGTACCTCGCCTTCCTTCGACAACGGCAACGGCCTCGACGATCCGGTCAACGATCCGGCTTCTTACACCCTGCCCGACGGCACGCAGCGCAACTATCGCGGAGGGATCGGCTACGACAACCCCTACTGGGTGGTCAACAATTCGCCCTACTTCGACGAGGTCAACCGCACCTACGGCACCTTGCAGCTGTCGTGGGACTTCAGTCCGTGGGCAACCCTCAGTTCGACCGTCGGTACCGACCTCTATTCCGACATCCGTCAGCAGGAGTTCGAGATCGGCTCGGCCAATGCCGCGCTCGGCCGCGTGATCGACGACGAGTACTTCTACCGCCACCTCGACGCCTATCTCAACCTCTCGGGCGGCGGACCGCTCAGCAGCGACTTCAGCCTCAACTACAACTTGGGGGCCAACCTGTATTCGCAGTACCTGAAGAATCTGTTCACCGACGGCAACGGACTCAATTTCCCGGGCTTCCGCGAACTGGCCAACGTCAATACCATTTCCACCACCAACACCCTCGACCAGCAGCGCACCATGGCGCTTTTTGCCAGCGTCGACCTCGGGTTCCGGAATTTCCTGTATCTGACGCTGACCGCCCGCAACGACTGGATCTCGACCCTGATCGTGCCCGACCAAGAGCTCCAACTGGGCAATATCGACGTGCTCTACCCCTCGGCTTCGATGAGTTTCGTGTTTAGCGAACTGCTCGATTTCGAGGCCCTGTCGTTCGGCAAACTGCGCCTGTCGTACGCCCAGGTGGGCGGCGGCGCTCCGGCGGCCTACCTGACCGGCACGACCTTCATTGTGCCCAAGACCACGCAGTTCATCTACTCGATCACCGACGGCTGGGTCAACAACGGGATCGACTTTCCGTTCCGGGGTGTGAGCGGGTTTACCTTCAACCCGCGCATCGGCAGCAACAGCCTGCAACCCTCACTGACGACCGACTACGAAGCCGGCCTCGATCTGCGCTTCTTCAACGGGCGCCTCGGCCTCGACGCCACCTACTACCACCGAAAGTCGGAAGACCAGATCCTGGTCATCCCGGTCGACCGCACCTCCGGCTTCCAGCGCGCCGTGGTGAACTCCGGTTCGCTGAGCACGCAAGGCGGCGAAGTGGTTTTGAGCCTCGTGCCGGTACGCAGCAAAGACTTTACCTGGGAGATCACTGCCAACTTCTCGAAGTGGCGCACCTTTGTCGACGAACTGGCCGAAGGGGTGAACAACCAATACCTCGACGGCTTCACCGGAACGGGCATCTATAATCTCGGTCCGGAGACCGATGAGGACGGCAAAGTGACCAAGCGGTTCGAATACGGCCAGATCCTGGGTGGCGCCTTCCAGCATGCCAATACAGCCGACGGAGTGTCGTTCGACCCCGACCTGCCGTACAACCCCAACGGTCCGCTGATCATCGACGATAGCGGCTCGCCCGATCCGTACGCATCCGACTACAATCCGAATTACGGTTACCCGCTAGCCGACCCCATCGCCCGCGTGATCGGCAACCCGAACCCCGACTTCCTGCTCGGGATCAACAACACGCTTAGCTATCGCAACTGGAGCCTGTCCTTCCTGTTCGACATCAAGCAGGGTGGGCAAATGTGGAACGGCACCCAGGGCGCGCTGACCTTCTTCGGAATGACCGCACTGACCGAAGATCGCGATCCGCTCAATGCCGACCTGCTGCCCGATTACGAAAACGCCACGCATACGTTCGAAGGCGTGCTTGCCTCCGACGGATCGGCCAACGACATCCGGGTGCCGCTCGATGAAAACTGGTACCTCGGCAATGGCGGCGGCTTCGGCAGCGTCGACGAGCACTTCGTCCAGGAAACCTCCTACTACCGCCTGCGGTTGGTGACGCTTTCCTATCGCCTCAACAACCAGTGGCTGGCCAATACGCCTTTGTCGGACCTGACCCTCAGCCTGACCGGCCGCAACCTCTTGCTATTCACGCCCTACGAAGGCGTCGATCCGGAAACCAGTCTGGTGGGCTCCTCCTCCAACGGACAGGGCCTGGAGTACTTCCAGATGCCCGGCACGCGTAGCTACGCCATCGGTTTGAATGTGAAGTTCTAATCTGGTTTTTGGATGTTGGATCTTGGCCAAGATCCAACATCCAACATCAAAAAAAAGTGATCATGACCAAGAATAAGTTTCTCATCATCCTTACGGTCCTTGCCCTGGCCTTCAGTTTGCCGGGCTGCCAGGACTTTTTCGAAGACGTCAACGTCGACCCGAACAACCCGGTCGAGGTAACGCCCAACGTCATCCTGCCGCAGGTACAGGTACGCCTGGCCTGGACTATTTGGGGCGAAGGATCCCGTTTTTTGGGCATCCTGACGCAACATGTCGACGGCATCGCGCGGCAGTTCTTCGTCTTCCAGCAATACGAATTGCAGCCCGACGATATGGATAGCTTCATGGGCGACAACCTGTACTCGGGCGTGCTCATGGACAACCGGCAGCTCATGCAGTTGGCCGACGAGAACGGCTACCACTACTATGCCGGCATCGCCCGGGCCCTCGAAGCCTACACGATGTTATTCATGACCGACACCTGGGGCGATCTGCCGTACTCGGAGGCGTTCAAGGGCGTCGAGAACCTGCAGCCGAAATTCGATCCGCAGGAGCAGATCTACAATGCGGTGTTCACCCGCATTTCGGAAGCGCGCACCTTGCTGAGCGGAGAAGAAGGCCCGGTAGCCACCACTAACGACCTGATTTACAACGGTGATCCGGCGCAATGGCTCAAATTCCTCAACGTGCTGGAAGCCCGCGCCCACCTGCATCTGGCAGCGCGCGACGGCGGCAGCTACGGCAAAGCCCTGGCAGCGCTGCAGGAGGGCGGGTTCGAGAGTGCCTCCGACGAGCCCCGCCTGGCATTCGGCAACGGCGCCTCGGAGACCGGTCCCTGGTTTCAGTTCATTCAGGATCGCGACGACACCGAAGTGGGCGCCAGCTACACGACCCTGCTCAACAGCCTGAACGATCCGCGCATCAATACGCTCGGAGCGGCGCACGACGTATCGGACAACCCGGCCAACTACAGCCACCCGATCTTCACGCGCAACTGGGCTACGCCCTTCATGACCTACCCGGAACAACTGTTCATGCTGGCCGAGATCCAGTTCGAAATGGGGCAGACCGCCGACGCCCATCAGGCCTATCTCGACGGCATCGCAGCCTCCTTCGAACAAAACGAAGAGTATTTCCTGCGCCTCGAAACGCTGGAACTCCCGGGCGGTCCGGTGCCGGTCAGCGAAGTCGACTTCGATCAACTGCTGGCCGACTACCTGGCCCAGAGCGAGGTCGATCCGGGCGAGAACGGGCTGACCCTCGAACACATCATGACGCAGAAATACATCGCCCTGTACGCCGATCCGGAGGTGTTCAACGACTGGCGCCGCACCGGCATCCCGGAACTCGACCCCAACACGGGCTCGCAGATCCCGCGCCGGCTGCCCTATGCCGAGCAGACCATCCTCCTCAACGACAACACGCCCTCCCCTGCCGATCTGACCATCTTCAGCCGGGTGTGGTGGGACGTACAGTGAAGAACGAAAGCACTGCCAGTATCTGAAAAGGCGGTCCCCGGCTTGGCCGGTGGGCCGCCTTTTGTTATTTTGGGGGGAAATGATCCCCGCTATGTCCCAACTCACTCTCACACTCACTCTCACACTCACTCTCACACTCCTTTCCGCTCAAGACCGCATCACCGGCGCCCCCTTCGCCACCCGCTCCGAGGTGATCGCGCGTCATGGGATGGCCTGCACCAGCCAGCCTTTGGCCACGCAGGTGGCGATCGACATATTGCAGCAAGGCGGCAGCGCCGTCGACGCCGCCATTGCCGCCAACGCCGCCCTGGGTCTGATGGAACCGACCGGTTGCGGGGTCGGGGGCGACCTGTTCGCGATCGTCTGGGATGCGCAAGCGGAAAAGCTGTATGGCCTGAACGCCAGCGGTCGGTCGCCCTACGAACTGCCGTTGTCGTACTTTCGGGAAAACGGTTATGAGAAGATCCCCGCCTACGGGCCCCTGCCCGTCAGCGTGCCCGGCTGCGTCGACGGATGGTTCGAACTGCACGGCAAGTTCGGCAAGCTGCCGATGAAAGAAGTACTGGCCCCGGCGATCCGCTACGCCCGGGAAGGTTTTCCGGTATCGGAACTGATCGCTTACTACCTGCAGCGCAGCAGCGCGTTCTTCAAAGACAGGCCGAACTTCGCCGAGGTGTGGATGCCCGGCGGACGGCCGCTGGAGAAGGGCGATGTGTTCCGCAATCCGGCTTTGGCCGATACCTACGAAAAGCTCGCCCTGGATGGCCGCGACGCCTTTTACCAGGGAACGATCGCCCGGACAGTTGTCGATTTCCTGCGCGAGCAGGGCGGCTTCTTTACAATGCGCGATTTCATCGATCACCGCTCGGAATGGATCGAACCGGTATCGACCAACTACCGCGGCTACGATGTCTGGGAACTGCCGCCGAACGGACAGGGTATTGCCGCCCTGCAGATCCTCAACATACTGGAAGGATACGATATCGCCGCTATGGGCTTCGGCAGCGCCGAGTATGTGCATACTTTTGTGGAAGCAAAGAAACTGGCTTTCGAAGACCGGGCGAAGTACTATGCCGATCCCGACTTTCGGGATATTCCCGTCCAACAACTCATCTCCAAGGAATATGCCGCCGGGCGCCGGCAACTCATCGACCCCAAGCGGGCCGCCAAACGCTACGATGCCGGCATCCTCGACACCGACAACACCATTTACTTGACGGTGGCCGATCAGTACGGCAATATGGTTTCCCTCATCCAGAGTAACTACCGCGGGATGGGATCGGGCATGGTGCCTCCCGGCCTTGGGTTCATGCTACAGGACCGGGGTGAATTATTCTCGCTCGAGGAAGGACATTACAACGTCTACGAGCCGCACAAACGCCCCTTTCACACCATTATTCCGGCTTTCATCACCAAAGACGGAAAGCCCTGGGTCAGTTTCGGCGTCATGGGCGGGGCCATGCAACCACAAGGGCATGCCCAGATCGCGATCAATCTGATCGATTTCAACATGAACCTCCAGGAGGCGGGCGATGCCCCCCGCATTCAGCATTTCGGCTCGTCGGAACCCACCGGCGAACAGATGATCGACGGTGGGCAGGTGGCCCTCGAAAGCGGCTTCTCCTACGAGGCGATCCGCGAGCTGATGCGCCGCGGCCATGAAGTCATCTTTGATCTGGGAGGTTACGGCGGCTATCAGGCCATTCTTTTCGACGCAGAAAAAGGCGTATATTACGGCGCCTCCGAATCCCGCAAAGACGGGCAGGCGGCGGGCTATTAGTAGTTAGATATGGGATATGAGATATGGGAGGTGAGATCCCATATCCCATATCTCATATCTCAAATCTCATATCCAACTGAAATGCTCCACCCACTCGACCTACACTTTCGCGGCCACACCGAAACGATAGCCGCTTTTCTGCTGGAAACCATGGAAGGCCCTGTGCTGTTCGAGACGGGCCCTCATTCGACCTATCCCCGCCTGGTCGAAGCGCTGGCAGAAAAGGGCTACCGGCCAGAAGACCTTTCGGACGTATTCCTGACCCACATCCACCTCGATCACGCCGGGGCTGCCTGGGCGCTGGCCGAGGCCGGAGCGACTATCCACGTGCATCCGAAGGGGGCGGTGCATCTGCACGACCCCGTCCGGCTCTGGGAGTCGGCCGAGCGCATTTACGGGGAAGAAATGGAAGAACTTTGGGGCAATATGGAGAGCATCCCGAAAGAACAGATCGTCCAGGTGGATCACGAGGCTCAATACCGGATCGGCGGGAAAGTCGTCACGGCCTGGCATACGCCGGGCCACGCGGTGCATCACATTGCCTGGCAGATCGGCAACGAACTGATCGCGGGCGATGTGGCCGGAGTGAAGATCGGCAACGGACCCGTGGTGCCGCCCTGCCCACCTCCCGATATCCAGTTGGAAGATTGGCAGCGATCGATCGAGCTACTGCGCAATCTCGGGCTGGCACGCCTGTGGCTTACCCATTTCGGGATGGTGCGCGATGTAGCCGCACATCTCGACGAGCTAGAAGGTCGTTTGCGTCGCTATGCCGATTGGATCTATCCGCATTATCGCGAACAGACCCCGATCGATGCGCTCACGCCTTTGTTCCAGGAAATGGCGGAGGAAGACCTGCGAGCGCACGGAGTTGAGGCGGAAGGCCTGATACAGTATGAAAATGCCAATCCGGCCTGGATGAGCGTGGCCGGGCTGTTGAGGTACTGGCGGAAAAAGGAAAATTGAGCAAGAGCCCTCTACTGGGCGATCTCGACGATCTTGCGCCCCAACTCGACGGCTTTCTTGGCCAGCCGGATGTCGGGCAGCAGGACCTCGCTTTCGCGGGCCTCTTCCTCGGCTTCCAGAACGACGCGGTCGCCGGAGATCTGCCGGGACTGCAAATGCAGAAAGCCGTACGAACCGAGGCTACCGGCCAGCAGAAGGGAAAAGAGGAAAATTTGAGATCTGTTTTTCATTGGGTGTAGATTGTTTAGCGGTTGCATAAAACCGCGCCGCTAATTTAGTGGTTTTTATACTATGGGGCGATCCTGTTCGACGGATCATCGTTTTTTATCGACCAAATCCGGACACTCTTATAGACAAATCCGGACGGCCATCGGTTGCCTGACTACCTGTTTTTTTTACCTATCATTTTGGGTAGTCCAGACAAATGTGAAGCCGAAAGAGGAGAACAAATTGCTAAATTTGCTGTAAATTTGACAGGCAAAGTGCCACATTCGCCTCCGTGCGATTTGGCGTCTTCTAGCAAAGACGTAGATTTGCCCGGCTAATTCTCCAATAACTTTGGATTTTTTGTTATTGTTGGAGTGTTATCGAGCGTTTATAAGCTATTTGAGAACTATTGAGAGAGCGTTTACTACAATTCAGGACCTCCTTCGAATCGAAACAACTTGCGCCGCGCGTACGGAATTGCTCATTGGTACTTGCGGTGGAATCCACTATTCATTCCATTCAATCATCAAAATCATTTTTAGTATGAAGAATCGTACGCTACAAACTCTTCTTGCTTTCGTCATGGGCTTTTCCGTCCTAGCCATTCAAACGCAGGCCCAGACGATTGGCCCGAGAGCGTATAACCTCCACGTTTCCGCTCCTGCTTCCGTAGCCGGCGACTACACGCCGATCCCGGCCCAATTCGGCTCGCAGGAATTCTGCACGGACGGTCTGGTGACCGGCGAATGGGTCATCATCGAAGACGAAATGGGCGGCACCCTCGGCTGCGGTTCGGTAGTCAACGACATGACCGGCAAGATCGCCCTGATCGACCGCGGTACCTGTAACTTCAGCATCAAGTGCTACAACGCTCAGGAAGCCGGCGCCGTAGGCGCGATCGTTTGCAACAACGCCGACACCGATCCTTTCGCGATGGCTCCCGGCACCAACTCCGAGCTGGTGACCATCCCCTGTTTCATGATGTCGAAGGCCGATTGCGATCTGATCCGCGTAGAAACGCCGCTGACGATCGAATTCGAGCCGGTATACTCCGTGAACACCAGCACCGACATCGTCGTTTGGGGCGACCAGGTGGGCCAGGGCGACTTCAACGGCGGCCTTAACGGCTGGACGATTGAGAACATCTCCTGCGGCGACGGCTCCACTCCGACCATCGACCTGTGGCAGTTCACTGCCGACGGTACGGTTGCCGGCGGCGCCTTCGGCGATGGCGCGATCAACGGCTGGACGGCCTGCGACGGCGCTATGTACTTCTACTCGGACTTCTACGACAACGACGGCGACGACACCAACCTCGGCTTCGGCGTATGCCCGGCCGTACAGGAAGGTACGCTGACCTCCCCGATGATCGACATCTCGGGCACCACGGCCGCCGGTCTGACCCTGAAGTTCGTACAAACGCTGCGTCAGTTCCAAACCGAGTACTTCGTAGGCTGGAGCACCGACGGTGGCGCCACCTGGACGGAAGCACAGATCAACGCCCAATACCCCGTCAACAGCGGCAACGAACACGAAGTCGTACGCGTTCCGATGCCGGGCGTGGTTGGCAACGCCAACGTATGGGTTCGCTTCCGCGAACTGGGTAACTACTACTACTGGATCGTCGACGACGTACAGATCGTCGAGCAGGAAGCTTACAACCTGCAGATCGCCAGCAACTTTTTCGCTGTGATGCCGAACGCACAGTTCCCGGCCGGCCAGATGGACCCCGTGCCCTTCCTGACCGACATCGCTAACGTAGGAGCAGCCGATCAGGACGATGTGGTCGTCGACCTCGACATCGTCGAAGACGCCAGCAGCACCTCCGTATTCAGCAGCCAGATCGTTTACGATCCGATCCCGGGCAACACCCTCGACGGCGACCTCGTAGAAAACCACATCTTCCCGGAAATGTGGACGCCGGACGCCATGATCAACACGGGTTCCTATACCGGTACCTATGTCGTTTCTTCCGGTCAGACCGACTTCAACGACGCCGACAACTCGGCCACCTTCGCCTTTGAAGTGACCACCGGCACCTTCGCCAAAGACCTCGGCCAGACCCGCGACGTATTCCCGGCTGCCTCGAACTACGATGTCGACGAAGCACACTCCTGGGGCTACGGCAACTACTACTACGTGCAAGACGCCACCGATATGGTGCTGGAAAGCGCTTCCTTCTACGTACGCAACGCTGAAGAAGTGCCGGGCCGTTCGCTGCTGGTTTCCCTCTACACCTGGGAAGACCTGAACGCAGACGGCAATGCCGATCCCGACGAGCGCGTGCGCGTAGCGCTGGCTCCCTACACCATCGAAGGTACGGAAACCGACGATCAGCTGATCACGGTTCCGGTACTCGCTTTCCCGAGCAACGTGCCCTACGAATTCGTTAGCGAAACCCAGTACATCCTGATGATCGAGTACGTCACCGAAG
Organism: Saprospiraceae bacterium; assembly: GCA_020436865.1. GTDB lineage: Bacteria > Bacteroidota > Bacteroidia > Chitinophagales > Saprospiraceae > JAGQXA01. The sequence goes on from JAGQXA010000391.1 coordinate 10,645, forward strand.
ATCAGGTGGACTTTGCCATGGGCGCTACCGAAGACTTCGACTATGCAGCCATGCTCTTCGTTACCGACTCGCTCGACGCGCCGCGCTTCGCCGGTATGCTGGGCGTGAATGGTACGCTCGACGACGAGCCGTACTCCTCTGCAGGCTTCGGCAACGACATCGCTCCGGTCGTGCACATGAACGTAACCTTTAGCACCGGTACCACCGAACTGCTGCCGGTCGAGAACACCATGGAAGTGTTCCCGAACCCGACCAGCGGCGAGCTGAACGTACAACTGGGCCTCGTGAACACCTACGAGCAAGCTACGCTCGAACTGTTCTCCAATACCGGCCAGCGCGTCTACAGCAAGCAATACCAGAACGTGCAGAACGATCTGCTGACCGTCGACGTCAGCCGTCTGTCGACCGGTATGTACTGGGCCGTCATCGTTACGAAAGACGGTATCCGCAGCCGGCGTTTCTCGGTACAGAAATAAGCGTTCTTCAGAACGCCTGAATCGATAAGTAAAAAGCCCTCTCCGATCGGATCGGAGAGGGCTTTCTCTTTTCTTGGCCGCTACACGGCTGGTCGGTCCAAGGGGTCCTTGGGGATTGGGAGAATTGGTCGATTTGTTGATCGGGCGGGGTGGCTGATCGGTCCGATGAATCCAAGGGTCCCTGGTTCCGGCGAAGCCGCCCCCTGCCAACTATCACCGGCCCACAGCAGCCAACAACTCCCGGGTATAGGCATTCCGAGGGTTTGCATAGACCTCCTCGGCCATCCCGCTCTCCACTACCTGCCCCTCTTTCAACACGACCAGGCGGTCGGCCATAAAACGGGTGACGGCCATGTCGTGCGAAATGAAAAGACAGGAAAAACCGAGGCTGGCTTGCAACTCCCGGAGCAAGTTGAGGATCTGGGCCTGCACCGATACGTCGAGGGCCGACACGCATTCGTCGCAGATCAGCAAACGAGGCTCGACGATCAGCGCACGGGCGATGCAAACCCGCTGTCGCTGTCCGCCGGAGAATTCGTGCGGATAACGATCGTAATGTCCGGCCTCCAGGCCGATCCGGTCGAGCCAGTTCAACACTAGCTCGCGACGCATTTCTTCAGATCCGCCGATCCCGTGCACGCGCAAGGGCTCCAGCAGAGCTTCACCGATCGGCAAACGCGGGTTGAGGGAGGCATAGGGATTCTGGAAGATCATTTGGAATTCGCGGCGACGAGCCTGCCACTTTCCCTGCGGCCATTGCAGCAGATCGCCTTCTTCGAACAGAACCCGCCCGCCCCGGGCTTCCACCAACCGGATCAGGCCCTGGCCCAAGGTGCTCTTACCGCTGCCCGATTCGCCGACCAGGCCGATAGTCTCGCCAGGATAGAGGTCGAAGCTGAGCCGCTCTACCGCTCGTACGTATCGTTTGGGTCTCCCCCGCCAGTCGCGCCCCACCGGATACCAGACCTGTAGGTCCTGTACTTCCAGCAAGGGCTCTTGCGCATACAGGGCGGCCTGCCGTTCCCGCAACTCCTCAGGGGCCATGCTTAAGCCGTCGATCAGACGCTGCGGATCGACCGGGCCGTCCTTCCGGAAATCTTCGGGCAGCGGCAGGCGTTGCAAACGGCGATCGACCGGCGGCCGGCAGCCCAGCAGGCCCTGGGTATAGGGATGTTTCGCGCTCCGGAAGATCTCTTCGACCGATCCTTCCTCGACGATGCGGCCCTGTGACATGACGAGCACCCGGTCGGCAATGTCGGCGATGACGCCCAGGTCGTGCGAAATGAAGAGCATCGACAGCTCGTTAGCCTCCTTCAGGCGCCGCAACGAGTCGAGGATGCGCCGCTGTACAGTGACGTCCAGCGCAGTGGTCGGCTCGTCGGCCAACAGTAGCCGCGGCCTCCCCGCCAGCGCAAGCGCCAGCAATACGCGCTGTTTCTGCCCGCCCGAAAGTTGATGCGGGTAAGAAGCCGCCATGCGGGCCGGTTCGGGCAGTTCGACCTGATGCAGGAGTTCGAGGGCCTGGGCACGGGCTTCTTTTGCCGTAAGGCCGAAGTGGTTTTGGAGGGCCTCCGCAAGCTGGGAACCGCAGGTGAAGACCGGGTTCAGCGAACTCAGTGGGTCCTGGAAGATCATGCCGATCTCCCGGCCCCGAATGCGGCGCAGCTCAGCTTCCGGCAAAACGGTAAGATCGAGGCGCTCGCCCTCGCGGGGCTGGTACCAAATATGTCCGCGCTCGATGG
>JAGQXA010000392.1 GCA_020436865.1 Saprospiraceae bacterium
GCCTGAGCATCCACCACCTCGGCAAGAAGGTCTCCAAACTGATCGCCGCCGGGATCGGCCATGTGCTAGAGCTCTGCGACTGGACGCTCGAAGATTTCACCAACATCAAAGACGTCGGTCCCGTCGTCGCCGAAAACGTCATGGCCTATTTCCAGGATCCCGCCAACGTAGAAATGCTGCGCGAAATGGAAAAGCTGGGCGTCAACCTCACCCAAACCGCCGATGACCGACCGCCGGAAGTGGCCGAAGGCGCGCCTTTATCCGGTAAGACCATCCTCTTCACCGGCACGCTGCAACAGATGACCCGCACCGAAGCCCAGGAGAAGGCCGTGGCCGCCGGCGCCCGCAACATCAGCGCCGTGAGTTCCAACCTCGACATTCTGGTAGTCGGCGAAAAGGCCGGTTCAAAGCTAAAAAAAGCCCAGGCCCTGGGCACCGTACAGATCCTCACAGAAGATGAATTCCTGGAACTCTTGGGCTAGGAATTGAAATTGCCTGCCGAAAGGCCTAAATTTGCAGACGGTTATGACTTGCGATGCCTGCCAATGGGCATCCGCCGATTTTTTTCCTGGCCTGCCTTCCCCTTTTTACCGGAGAAAGAAGGGGGCGAAAAAGACCTTTGCTATGAAGATGACGACGCTCCTCCTGCTGAGCTTTCTGACGATGAATTTCCTGCCGACGCAGGAAAATACGGTGACCATCCGCTGCGAGTTGGTCAAGTGCGAGAACGTGGACTCGCTGATGCTGCTACAGTTCAACGGATTGAGCTTCGACCTGCTGGGAAAGGCCGCCATCGACGAGAACGGCAAAGCCGCCTTCACCGTTTCGCCGCAGGGCATGCAGTTCTACTACGTGGGCACCCAGGCCAACGACGCCCGTCCGATCATCCTGGGCGCCGACGAGGAGATCGTCGTCAGCGGCCAGTGCGGACTACTCCGCAGTGCCAAGATCCGGCAGTCGGCCATCAACCAGCAATACGAAAGCCTGAAGATCGAGATCAACAAATTGCAGGCCGGAGCCAACAAACTGGTGCAGGATTATCGGGCGAACATGAGCAACGAGGAGCAACTCCGCCGCATCGTAACAGAGATGAAGGAAGTCGACGAGGAAAAGCTCGACCTGCTCGATTCCATGGATCAGATCCACCCTTATCTAGGGAAGGTTGTGGCCCTCAACACCTATCTGAGCTACCAGAACTTCGGCGAAGGCTATGCCAACGAGATCGAATACTTTGCCAAGGAGTTCTTCCGGCAGGTCGACTGGAAAGATCCAGAGCTGGGCTATCTGCCCTGGGTATATGAAGCCTGGAAATCGTATACCGACGTGCTCACCCAAACCGGGCTCGACGCCTCCACCCACCGCCAACTCATCGACCGCGCCCTGGCGGAAATTCCCGCCGACCAACGGGCGTATAAACTGGCGCTCGGCGGCGTGCTGGCTTCCCTGCAACCGAAAACGCATCCGAATTTCGTGTATTTCGCCGACCGCTACGTGGCCATGTACCAGGCCCAGGATCCGGCCGTCACCGACGGTCTCAAGCGGCAGGCCGACAATATGCGGGCCTTCACTACCGGCGGCGTAGCCCCCGACTTCACCCAGCCGACGCCCGAAGGAGAAGACCTGAGCTTGAGCGACCTGCGCGGTAAGGTGGTGCTGGTCGACTTCTGGGCAAGCTGGTGCGGACCCTGCAGGCGTGAAAACCCCAATGTCGTGCGCATGTACGAAAAATACCAGGAGCAGGGTTTCACCGTACTGGGCGTCAGCCTCGACAACAGCCGCGACCGCTGGCTGCAGGCCATCGAAAAAGACGGGCTCACCTGGCATCACGTATCCGATCTGAAAGGCTGGAAGAACGAAGTGGCTCAAGCTTATGGCGTGCGCTCCATTCCCCACACCATCCTGCTCGACAGAGAAGGGAAGATCATCGCCCGCAATCTGCGCGGAACGTCGCTGGAGGCCAAATTGGCGGAACTTTTCGGTTCCTGAGGCCGTCGCAAGTGACCTTCTCCGGGAATCCCGGGCGATCTTTCGAACTAATCCTCTGCCCTCCGGCTTTTATTATTGAGGATTTAAGCCTCTCCGCACGCGATGAGCGCACGGCCCGTCGTTCCATTATTCGACCCCTGACCTAGAAGGCAATGCGCAAATGGCTAACTAACACGTACTATTCCTTTCCCGTTCAGCTACTGGTTTTGCACCTCCGCGGCAATCTGGTCCTGATTGCCCTTTGGGTATTTCTGGTAGTGTTGGTGTCGGACGGCATCGGGTCGAAGTATGGGATCAAGTACCTCTTCCTCTCACCAGAATATCTGGGCGAAGTGGGGTTCTGGAGTTTTTTCTTTCTCGGACTGGCATTCGGCGCCATGGTCATGAGCTGGAACCTGACCACCTACCTCATCAGCGCACACTACTTCCCTTTTCTTGCCACGCTGGCGCGACCGTTCACCAAGTTTTCCATCAACAATCTGCTGGTGCCGGTCGGCTTCACCGTCTTGTTGCTCACCCTGCACATCCGCTTCGAGTGGTACTACGAATTTCGCGACCTCAATCAGATATTCCTGAATTGCCTGGGCTTCCTCTTCGGCATGGCCACCTTGATCGTATCGCTGCTGGTGTACTTCTATTTCACCAACAAGGATATCCTGAGCTTTTTGCGAGTACAGGATCAGCCGCCGCCCCATCTGGTGGCCGACCTGGCGCCGGGCCGGCGACCGGTCGACTACGAAGGAGTGCTGACCGGCCGCAATCGCTGGCGGGTCGACACCTATCTGACCGAATCGCTGCGGTTTCGCCTGGTGCGAAGCGTGGCGCACTACGACTCTCGCATCATCATGCGCGTGTTCAAGCAAAATCACATCAATGCCCTGATCGTGCAGCTGTTCAGCCTCGTGCTGCTGGTCACCCTCGGCTATCTGATCGACAACCCCTATTTCAGGATCCCGGCAGCGGCCAGTATCCTGCTGATCATGAGTATCCTCATCGCCCTGACCGGCGCGATCAGCTACTGGTTCCACCGCTGGCGCATCGCCGTGCTGCTGCTGCTCTTTGCCGGCGTCAATTACATTACGAAATACGAATGGTTCAACCATAAGAATAAGGCCTATGGACTGAACTATCAGACTCCGCCGGCCACCTACGATTACGATTCGCTGGCAAGCCTCTGTTCGCCGCAGAACGTGCAGGAAGACATGGCGAACACCATCGCGATCCTGGATAACTGGAAGAAGAAGGTCGCCCACGAGCAGGAAGGGAAGCCCAAGATGGTGTTGTTCATGGTGAGCGGCGGCGGATTGAAATCGGCCGTTTGGTCGATGCAGGTCATGCGCTATGCCGACAGCCTGTCGAACGGCCGCCTGATGGATTACACCACTCTCATTGCCGGCGCTTCGGGCGGCTTGATCGGCTCGGCCTATTATCGCGAACTCTACCTGCGCAAATTGCGCGGCGCGCCGATCGACCCCAACGACCCGAAGTACGTCGACAATGTCGGCCGCGACCTGCTCAACTCGGTCACCTTCACCATCGCCTCGAACGATCTGTTCCTGCCCTGGATCAAATTCGAGGCAGGTGGATATACCTACGTCAAGGATCGCGGCTATGCTTTCGAACGCCAATTGAATGAGAACGTAGAGGGCGTATTCAACGGCAAGAGCGTTTCCGACTATTGGCTCCCCGAGCAATGGGCGCAGATCCCCATGATGTTCATCACCCCCTCCATCGTCAACGACGGACGGCGCATGGTCATCTCTCCGCACGGGGTGTCGTACATGATGGCGGCGCCCATTGCGATCCGCAACCCCAATTCCGTCGAGATCGACGCCGTCGATTTCGGACGGCTGTTTGAAGAACAAGACGGATCGAATCTGCTCGTCTCTTCCGCCTTGCGCATGAACGCCACCTTCCCCTATATCCTGCCGAACGTGTACCTGCCCACTCAGCCCAATATCGAGCTGATGGACGCCGGCTTTCGCGACGACTTCGGACTGAAATCCGCCATCCGCTTCTTACACGTCTTTAAGGACTGGATCCGAAAAAACACGAGTGGGGTAGTTCTGGTACAGGTTCGGGCCTTCGACCGCGAGCGCAAAGTGCCTGCCAGCGACAACCAGGGTGTGATCGAATCGATCTTCAACCCGCTCGGCATCGCCGGAAAGATCGTCAGCCTGCAGAACTACGAACACGACACCAATCTCGGCTTCCTGTACGACATTCTGGGTGAAGACCGCTTCGAGATCATCCGCTTTACCTATCTGCCCAGCCTCGAGCACAACGAAGCGACGATCTCCTTCCATCTCACCCAGCGCGAGCGCAACGATATCCTTCACGCTATCGATCTCGAATCGAACCGCAAAAGCCTGGAAAGGCTGGTGGAGGTCATGCGCCCCTCCAAACCGATGAGCCTGGAGTGATCTTCAGGGATCTTGGCCGTCTGGAAACCAACAAACTTCAAGTCCGGGCCATTGCTTCGTATCTTCCAAACTGGCGAGCGTCACCTCCACTCCATGCAGTTGCAAGCGCTCCGCCAAATGCGACTGGAGGTACTTCCGGACCTCCGGGATGCGATCCGATGGAATGTCCGGGTAAGACGCGTCCAATTCCAGCCAGATCACCGCACGCCATCGGCCGGCTTCCAGCAATCGAACGGCCCTTCGCCAAAACGGCCAATTGCCCCAATCCAAAGCGCCATTGCTCAGCAGGTCCAACAGGGGGGTTACCAGACGATATGCCCATTTCCGCTCGAGATATTGCCCGATGGTCTGAATGCCCAGAACAGTATCTTCCACCTTGCGCACCAGGTCGTCCACAAAGAGCGCAGGCTCATGCAATCGCCCAACCTCCGGTTCGAACGGCCGGTCGCGCCGACGCGTGCGATAGTTCTTTACCTCCAACAAGATCAGTTCGGCACCGCCGCGGATAGCCAGAAAATCCACCCCCTTCAGGCCGGCCGACTTCAGGCTATCGTAGTAGCGGTGCACATCGTACTTCCGTACCGCCCAATTGCGGTCGAACCGAAATAGCAACTCGCTTTCTTCAAACCGGCGCTCCCGAGCCATATCGATATCTGTTTTTACCTCGCTAAATTTAGCCCTGCCCCTCCGAAAACCGAAATCTCGCCCC
>JAGQXA010000393.1 GCA_020436865.1 Saprospiraceae bacterium
GAACGAACGGCGGGAACCTTTCGGGCCCCGATCTTCATAAGATCTCGTCAAGACGGTAAGCCTGTCTTGATCCATGAGTCATAACACACAGACGTATCCACCAGATCCTGTATCCCATGCAACAGATTCCCATTTACGACCTCCAATCGCGCCTTGGCTTTCGGCTCGGCGGTCCGCGCCGGCAGTGGGAGGCCCTGCATCGGCGTTTTCCGGCGCTCCGCTACGCCTGGAAAAGTGCGGGCGCCCTTTTGCTGACCGTCTTCTTTGCCGGCATCCTGCTGTTCATGAGCCTGATCACCGGCCAGTTTGGAAAACTTCCCACCGAACAAGACCTCCGGCAGGTATCCAACTATCTGGCCACCGAGGTGTACGCTGCCGACAGCACCCTGCTCGGGCGCTACTACTTCGAGAACCGTAGCCGCACGCGATATCGCCAGATCTCTCCCCACTTCATCCAGGCGCTGCTCGCCACCGAAGACGCCCGTTTCTTCGAGCACAGCGGGGTCGACCTGCGCTCCTGGGGCCGCGTGTTCTTCAAAACGGTGCTGCTCAACGACCGTTCCTCCGGTGGGGGCAGTACGCTTACCCAGCAACTGGCCAAGAATCTCTACCCTAGGGAAGAGTTCCCCTATGCTTCGCTCGTGATCAACAAGCTGAAGGAGGTGCTGATCGCCAAGCGGATCGAGCATCTTTACAGTAAAGAAGAGATCCTCGAACTCTACCTGAACACCGTTCCGTTCAGCGAAAATACCTACGGGATCAAGGTGGCCGCCCATCGCTTTTTCAATACCACTCCGGCAGATCTCACCGTCGCCCAATCCGCCGTACTGGTCGGCATGCTGAAGGCCACCTCGCTCTACAATCCCGTCGCCCATCCGCAACGAGCCATGGAGCGGCGCAACCTGGTACTCGACCAGATGTGCCGATACGAATACCTGCAGCCGTCGGAAGCGGAGCGCCTCAAGGAAGAACCCCTTTGCCTCGACTATGCCCCCATCGACAACAACAGGGGTCTGGCTACGCATTTCCGGGAGCACCTGCGCCTCGAATTGAAGGAACTGCTGAAACCCTTGCGCAAACCGAACGGCATGGCTTACAATCTGTATACCGACGGACTGAAGGTGTACACCACGCTCGACGCCGGCATGCAACGCTATGCCGAAGAAGCCGTTCGTGAGCATCTGGCCTTGCTGCAGGGGGAATTCGACCGCCACCTGCGGGGGGAAACGCCCTGGGAGAACGAACAGACGGTGCAGTTGGCCATCTATCTCTCCGAACGCCATCGGATCTACGAACAGCAAGGTCTCTGCGAAGAAACCATCGACTCCCTCTTCCGGCTACCGGTCGAGATGACGGTCTTCGATTGGAAAAAGGGCGAACGGAACTGCCGGATGAGCCCGCTGGATTCCATTCGCTACTACCTCTCGCTTCTGAACGCCGGCTTCCTGGCGGCCAGTCCGGCCGACGGCGCCATCAAAGCCTGGGTGGGGGGCATCGACCACCGCTATTTCCAGTACGATCATGTGCGGTCGAAACGGCAGGTCGGGTCGACCTTCAAGCCGATCGTCTATGCCCGGGCGATCCAACGGGGCATCCACCCCTGTAGTTATACGGCCAACCAGTTGCGGACCTACGCTCGCTACGACCACTGGCAACCCAGAAATGCCGATGAAAGATACGGGGGCTCGTATTCGATGGAAGGCGGCTTGATCAATTCCATCAATACCGTAACCATCAACCTCGCCCTGCGGTCAGGTCCGGCTACGGTCGCGCAACTGGCCGAAGACCTGGGCATCGACGGCCCCGTACCGGGCGTACCGGCGATCGCGCTCGGAGCTGTGGAGGCTTCGCTGCTCGACATGGTCCAGGTGTATGGATCCTTCGCCAACCGGGGCTTGCGGCCCGAATTGCGCTATTTGGATCGCATCGAGACCCACGACGGAAAGGTGCTGGTCGATTTCGCCCGACAAGCCGATACCTGCCACTGGATGCGTCCGCTCAGCGTGCAGGAAGCCGACCTGATCAACGAAATGCTGCAAGCTGCCATCGATCGCGGCACCGGGCGGCGCCTGCGGTACCGCTATGGGTTCAAGAACGAACTGGCGGGAAAAACAGGCACCAGCCAAAACCACTCCGACGGTTGGTTCATGGGCTACACGCCCAAACTGGTGAGCGGCGTGTGGGTGGGCGCCGAATCGCCCGACGTGCATTTCCGCAACCTCACCCTCGGACAAGGCGCCAACACCGCCCTGCCCGTCTTTGCCAATTTTCTACGAAAATTGAACGGCAATCCCGAA
>JAGQXA010000046.1 GCA_020436865.1 Saprospiraceae bacterium
ACCGACGATTTCTACAACCTCAACTGGGGCAACGAGATCCCCTACGACCTGCTGCTGGCCAACGACGTGGTCCCTCCCGGGGTCGAAGCCGAGGTGGTCGTGCAAGGCTGCGGCAACCTGTTGTACCAGGCCGACGTATCGCTTACTCCGACGGGGATCCTGATCGAGAATGCGCCGATCGGTCGCTACTATCTGTGCTACGGAGTGAAGGGCTGCGACGGCCTTTGCGACATGGCCTACATTCGGGTGCTGAACCTGCCTCCGCTGCCGCCCTGCCCGGCCTGTGAAACAGAGGAGCTTTTTTGTTACGGCGATTTCGAGGATTTCCTGCCGATCGTCGGGAACGGCATCGACGCACAACTGGGCCTGCCCCATTGCAATAACGACAACGGCTGGCAGACGACCCACGACATCTATGTGGATTCCGATGGTGGGAAAATGGCCGTCATCTGGGGCACGAACTCCGAATACAATCTGGAGTACCTTTCGGTTCCGCTCAGTTCGCCCGTCTTGCCGGGCTGCAAGGTAGAAATTTGCTTCGAGGCCGCCGCCAATTACTGCTTCGAGGCGCCGGTATTGAGTGTTTACGGCACTTCGCTTCCGGCTTGCTCCGGCCAGTGGGACCCCGCCTGCAACCAGTCGGGGCCGTTCTATTGTCTGGGGAATGCCCCCCTATCGGAATGCCAGTCGGTAAACTGGACGGAGATCGAATGCGGGCATCCGTACTACCCCGAAGAATACCCTTGCAATGCCCATATAGACGTACGGGCGCTCGACGGGCCGCTGGCGATGGAGGAATTCTGCCTGGAAGCCGAGAACACCACCAACGAACCCTGGAGCCACATCGTGATCTCGTTCGATCCGGAAGGAAGTACCGGGCAGGTATTCCTCGACAATCTGAGCATTTTGTCGGACTGCTGCCTCGAACCCGACTCCTGCGGGGTGGAGATCGTCGAAACCTGCAAGGAGAACTCCGTGATCCTGACGGTGTTGCAAAATGGGCATGTCATCCCCATGTACAACGCCCCCTGTTGCGTGTCGTGGAGCGGCATCGGGGGCATCCCGACGATCGAATGCCCGCCCAAACCAGGGCTGCCTTCGCAGAATTTCAATAACATCCATGTGGCTTACGGCGAAACGTATTCGGTGGAAGTCGTTTGCGGCGACTGCGTCTTTACCTATTCGGGCGTTGCCGGAGAGACCTGCGGCGATTCCGGAACCGGCGGTTCGCAGGGAGTTGCCGCGATGGAGCCCGGAAGGTCGCTGCTGCTCGCCCCGAATCCCACCCACGGTGCTATCGAGGCTAGCGGAAAGGTCGTTTCGACCAGCCGCAGCTGGGAAGTGGTCGGCTTGCAAGGGCGGGCATTATCCGGAGAGACCGGCACGGCAGGCGAGCGGCTATTGATCCCAACTGCTGGATTGCCGGCGGGATTGTACCTGCTGCTGCTGCGCGACGATCAGGGCCAGGTCGTTGAAGCGGCGCGGTTTGTGAAGGAATAGCGGCGAAGAAATGGAGTGTTTTAGAAATGGAGTGTTTTAAAACACTCCATTTCTAAGACATACCCTCGCATTTTTTGCGAGTTTACCCCGGCGGCTCCGGTGCCCGAACGGCGCCCACTGCGTTCGTGCAATTGCATTTGTCCGGAAAGGCTTATTTTTGGGTTCGTGAAACCAATGCTGTCGCCATGATCGAAAACACCTGGCTGGAAATCGCTCTCTATCCCGGGTGTATTCAGGGATTCTTCCTGGCCTATTTGCTGCAACGGAAAAAGCAAAGCAACCGGGAAGCCGTGCGTTACTTCAACGCCCTGTTGCTGACCCTGTCGATCCTGATGCTGCTGCGCGTCAGCTATCAACCCTCCTTTTTCAAGACCTTTGCCGAGATCATCCTGCTTCCCGACGTCATCCTGTTTCTGGCCGGGCCCTTCATCTTCCTGTTTACCAGAGCGCTGCTTCGGCTCGAACCGCAACCGAAGCGGATCCGACTGCTGCACTTCGTGCCGGCGATGATACACGTGTCCGTCGTAAATACTTTTCTGGGATTGCACCTGAAAGGCATCCTCACCTATCTGAGCATGAGGCAGGTGTTTATCGGATTTCTGTGGATCGAAGCGGCTGCCATGCTAAGCCTCGGGATCTACCTATGTCTTAGCTTACATACTTATTACCGGTACCGGGAAGCCTTTTTCGAGAAATACGCAGCCCCCTTTCTGGGCCGTTTCCTGCGCGTGTTCTTTGTCGCAGGCCTCGTCCTGCTGACCTTCTGGATGGCCGGCTTTGCCTATAAGCTGAATCACGCACAAAACGACTACCATATTTACACCCTGTTCTGGGTGCTGCTCGTAGCGGCGATCTACCTCCTGGCCTTCAAGATCTTGACGACCCCTTCCATCCTCGAACTCCCCAAGCTGCTGGGCAACAAGCAAGCCGACTACGGGTCCCTTCCCCTGTCGGCCCTTGAGGAATTGGAGCAATTCATGGCCCGGGAAAAACCCTACCTCAATCCGGAGATCAAGATCGGCGAGCTGGCCGATGAGCTCGATCTTCCGAAACATCAGCTTTCGCGCCTGATCAA
>JAGQXA010000394.1 GCA_020436865.1 Saprospiraceae bacterium
GCCAATCCGCCCCCTTGCCCCCTCTACAACCTTTTCAACCTCTGTATCCTCTGTACCCTTTGCAACCTCTACAACCTTTTCAACCTCTGTATCCTCTGTACCCTTTGCAACCTCTGCAACCTCTGTATCCTCTGCCCCCTCTGTATCCTCGTCCTTCCTCTTCTACACCCGCGCCGGAGCATACCTGTCCGGTGGCTATTCCGGAGGTTTAGGACTTAGCTATCCACTACATAAGCGACTTCAGTTCGAAGTCGGGCTGAACTACAACCGGATCGTCCCCACGGAAGGCCGTGCATTATTGACCGCACAGGCCGACGACAATCTCGACGCCCCCCCGGTGGTCGTCAACACGGGGAACGATACGGTGGAAGTGTACACGGCGGAAAGTACCGACACATCCCTGGCGATCGCCCTGCGGTCGGAGTCGATGCACTACCTGGGGCTCCCGGTGGCGCTTTCGATCGGTCTGGACAGCTGGCTCGACCTGCGCATCGGTTTGACCCCGCAGTTTCTCCTGGCTTCCTATCCCGTGCCGGGGGGGTGGCTTTCGGGCGATGAAGCTTCCAAGTATGCCGCAGATTTCAACCTGCTGGCGCAAAATTCCGATCCGGAGCCGTTTCCGGGGGATGTACGTGCGTTCGACCTGAGCTATTCGCTCGGACTGACCTTCCGGCCGTGGAAGCGCCTCGGGGTTTCGCTGGCTTACGAGCAGGGCTTGCTGGACCTGCAGCCGAATCTGAGCGGACGGCAGATCCGTCGGCAACTTGGCCTGGAAGTGACCTACTATTTGCCGGCTGGTCGCTAATTTTTCATAAGCGCGATAATTGCCGAACCTAAGCAGACAGAAGAGAGCCGATTTGTTAACTTTGAGCGGTAAGTTCTAACCTGAGTTCCAAAGTAGATCGGTATGCTTAGACAATGGCTTCTCTTTGCCCTGCTTGCCTTCGTCGTCTTTTCGGCGGCTTTCCTGCCCATTCAAAAAGATCGGCAGTACTACCATTCGGAAGCAGAGCGCGCCTTTTTCGCGCAGATGGCCGCAGTTCCTCCGCCCGTGGTGGTCGACTCGACCCAATTATTCCCCACAGCCAGCGATTGCTCGGGTTGTCATGGACACGATCCGAACGGCTATGCCCTCCTAGATCTGGACGGCAACGATGTGAACATCTTCGACGACTGGCGGGCGACCATGATGGCCAATTCGGCTAAAGATCCGTTCTGGCGAGCCAAAGTGAGCCACGAAGTGCTGGTCAACCCCGCTCATGCCGACGAATTGCAAACGGTTTGCACCTCCTGTCATGCGCCGATGGGGCACTATACGGCCATCTTGCGGGGAGCCGACCATTACACCATCGACGACCTGCTGGTGGATACCATCGGGCTCGACGGCGTTTCTTGCGGAGCCTGTCATCAGATCTCGGCCGAGCAGTTGGGCGATCTGCATTCCGGACAGATCAATTTCGACACCAACCGGGTCGTTTATGGTCCGTACGACCTTCCCTTTGCGGCTCCGATGATCCAATACGTCGGCTTCGAACCGCTGCAGTCCGACCATATCGGCGATGCAGGCCTCTGCGCTTCCTGCCACTCGCTGCTGACCGGAACGGTCGATCTGGCCGGTCAGCCGACCGGGCAGACCTTCGTCGAGCAGGCCACTTACCACGAATGGCTCAATTCCGATTACGGAGAAGATGGCAACAACGTGACCTGCCAGAATTGTCACATCCCACAGATCAAGGATCCGGTGGTTATCTCCGCCAACTACCTCTTCCTGGAAGGGCGGTCGCCCTACGGATTGCATGAAATGGTGGGCGGAAACACCTTCATGCTGCAATTGATGAAGGAAAACCGGGAAGCACTGGGCATCGATGCAGAAGAGGAACAGTTCGACGAAACGATCGCCAAGACCTTCCAAATGCTTCAGGAGAAATCGATCGAGCTGAACCTCGACTTTCTGGAGGTGAACAATGATACGGCTGCCTTTGCGGTAACGCTATACAATCTGGCCGGCCACAAGTTTCCGTCGGGCTATCCCAGCCGCCGGGCGTTCGTCGAGTTTGTGGTCGTGGCCGAAGGGGGCGACACGCTCTTCCACTCGGGCAAGCTGCGCAGCGACTATGAGGTGGAAGGGCAGGATGCCGAATACGAGCCGCACTACACGACGATCCGGGCAGAAGAGGAGGTACAGATCTACGAAATGGTCATGGCCGACGTGACCGGCGCGGTGACCACGGTGCTGGAACGCGCGGCGACCAAGATCAAGGACAATCGGCTGCCGCCGCTCGGTTTTCGCAAAGATCATCCGGTCTACGACACCACGACCATCGACGGCCTGGCCTTGCTGGACCCCGATTTTAACCAGACCGACGGGATGGAAGGAAGTGGGTCCGACCGGACCTTCTACCAGGTGGCCCTCGGTGGATATACGGGCCTCGTACAGGTGTATGCGGCTGTTCACTATCAATCGCTGCCACCCAAGTGGATGGCGCCCATGTTTGCCGAGAATACGCCGGAGATCGTCACCTTCAAGCAGATGTACGATGCAGCCGATCAAAGCCCGGTATTGGTGAGTTCCGGGCAGATCGACGATCTGTTCGTGGAAGGGGGTGTCGCAACAAAGGAGGCGCTGGCCGGTAAGATCAAATTGTATCCGAATCCTGCTGGAAATGGTCTTGTCTACCTGGAAACTAGCGGAGATCTTCTGGTAGAAGGAGTAAAGGTATGGGATGCGGCAGGCCGGTTAGTCGCTTCCTGGAACGGAGCTAGGGCCAGCTTGGAGGTTCCGGGCAGCGGCATCTTCCTGGTGGAAGTACAAACCGACCGGGGGGTCGTCCGCAAACGGCTGGTGAAGTTTTAGGTGGGGATTTGAGATGTGGGATTTGAGTAAATCGATCTCAAATCCCACATCCCACATCCCTATTCCCTCACGACCTTTGCATTGAACACCCGGCCTCCGCTGCTAAGCTGAACCAGATATAGGCCGGCGGGCAGGTTGCCCATATTCAGATCATACTGCGTAGCGCCGGCGCCAAGCCGGTCGAGCAAAAGTTGCTTGCCGGTCAGGTCGCGCAACAGCAACTGACCTTCCTCGGTGAGCGGCTGGGAAAGCGTTAGTTGAACCAGGCCCTTGCTGGGGTTCGGGTAAAGGCTCACGCCGCGCAGCAGAAGTTCTTCCTGCACGGCATCCGGGATCTGGAAGACGACCTCGACCGGTACGCGCTCGCTGATGCATTCGCTGCCGGGGATTTCCACCGTCCAGTTATAGAAGTAGTAGTACCAGTCGGCGCCGAACTGCGATTCCTTCAGAGTGGCCACGTCGCCGATCAGGTAGGGGTATTGTACGTCCTGGCTGCTGCGCTGCAGGCGCGGGCTGTTGAAGCCGAATTCACTATTGTTGAAGTCGGTATTGGTGGTCAGTCTCAGGTTGTTACCGGGCGTTACCGGCAGGTCGACGACGATCGTACTTTCTCCTGCGGGGATGTTGACTTGCACGCTTTCGAGCACGTTTTCATTCTCGTCGAGGATTTCAATCACGCGATCGCCCGGCGTGTCCGTATAGACTTTGACCGTCTTCAGCACGAAGGGCTCGTGGCAGTCGAAGATGATCTGGCCGTTGAATTGATTCCCGCCGTATTCGCTGGTACCGGTATGTTCGGCCTGGCCGCCCGTGTAGGAAGCTTGTCCGAAGATATCGAGGTCTTCGACATAATAGGTCGTCGACATGTCGAGCACGGGCGTTGTAAAGCTGTTTCCCGTTCCGAGCAGGTTTCCGCCGAAGAAGGCGTCGTACCAATGCGGATCGTTACCGGTGGCGGTCAGCATAGCGGTTCCCGCTTCTTCCAGGGTATCGTTTTCCACTTCGGGCAATTCCACGGTCCAGGTTTCCACCGACACCTCGGCGGAGGTGTATTCATCGCAGAGGCCTTGCACGGTGACGCTATACGAACCGGCCTCGCTTACGAGGATCGATTGAGTGGTGGCGCCGGTCGACCACAAATAGCCATCGGCTTCCGCGGTGGTCAGAGTCACTTCGCCGCCCTCGCAAAAGGTCAGATCTCCCAGGGGCTGCACGGCGGGCTCCAGAACGGGGTCGACGACGATGTCTACGGCCGTGGACACGCCATAACAGCCGGAGCCGTCGCTGACGGTCACGCTGTAACTGCCCGCATCGGTTACGACGATGTTTTGCGTCATTTCTCCGTTCGACCACAGGTAGTTGAAACCTTCGGGAGCGGACAGTTCTACGCTTTCGCCCGAGCAGAAGGTGGTTTCACCGAGAGCCATTACGGTGGCGGGCGGCGATACGCAGTTATCTTCGATCAGGGTCAATTGCTGGTCGGCGTCGATGTTCAGGTAGGTGTCGATAATGCCGGAGGGCCAGCGGACGATCAGGGAATCTACTACTTCGGAGGCGCCCATTCCGAAATGCTGGATCATGCTGTTCATGATCCCGTAACTTTCGCCGGAGCGAACCTCGCGGATCTGGATACCCCAGTCGCCGTAGATCTCTACGCGGGCGCCGATGCCGTTGCGGTTGCTGACCTCGCCGATCAATTGCACGGCCAGGAAGTGGTTGTCGTTGCCCTGGTTGAGCCAAAGGACGTCGGCGATATTGCTGGGGCTGGTGTAGATGTTGGCATAGCCGCCATAGATATCGAGGAAGCCGTCGTGGTTCAGGTCGCCGATGGCGTACGACTCCATGTCGTTGTTGTCGAAAGGGTTCGGCACGGCGGAGAAGGTCTTGTCGCCGTTGTTGCGGAACAGGTAGTGGTTGGTACCGGCTACGAGTACGTCGACGAAGCCATCGTTATCGAAATCGCGCATAACGCCCTGGATCGGAAGGCCGCCGATGGCGAGGCCGGCGGTAGCCGTAATGTCGGTAAAATGGCCGGTGCCGTCGTTTTCGAGCAACATGCTGGCCACATCGTGGTTGGTGATGAAGCAATCCATGTCGCCGTCGTTGTCGATATCGTTGAAATCGGCCGTCCACGACTGGGCGCCGATCTTCAGGCCGTATTCCTGCGCCTGTTCGCTAAAGTTGCCGGCCCCGTCGTTGACGAACAGCGCGTTGATCCGGCGCGGGTCGGTGGGGTTCGACACCCCTTGCCGGCACTTGGCGATGTAGAGGTCGATGTCGCCGTCGTTGTCGAAATCCGTCCAGATACTGCCATAGTTGCCCGAGTTGTCGGAAGCCGGAACCGTGGCCATGTTGATCCAGCCGTCGGCAGAGGTGAACGTGCCGTCGCCATTATTGGCCCAGATGCGGCTCTCGCCATCGTCGTGGCAGGCGAAGAGATCGACGTAGCCGTCGTTGTTGATATCGGCGAAGTTGGAGCCCTGCACGAAGGTGTTGGGGCCCATCACCGGCACGTAGGAATACGTGTCGCCGTCGGCTGCGGCCGTGATGATCCGCAGTCCGTCGTAGGCGCCGCCCGAGAACACGTCGTTGAAGCCGTTGTTGTCGACATCGGCCACGCACATGCTCCACTGGTTGGCGCTGGAGACGTTGCCGAAGGCATAGTCCGTGAAGGTGCCGTTGGCGTTTTGGTAGACGATGTGCAGGATCTTGGCGTTGTCGAGATGAGCGATGTCATCCAGACCGTCGCCGTTCATATCGGTCACGGCGATCGCCACACCGCTGTGGGCGTTGCCGTTCGGGAGCAGCGAGTTGCTATTGGTAAAGGCGATTTGCGCCTGGAGGCCGGCGGTTGCGAAAACGAGTGCCAGCAGCGTGCCGAGGCGCGGGAAGAAAGTAAGGTTTGCGTTCATTTCGGTTGATTTTGTTCAAGAACCGTACAAATCTGCCAAAAAGATGGGAATAATCGGAGTTCAGCTTCCCGGAATTTGTAGTTGAGGTCAAATAGCAGTCAAAACGCCTGGCCAGAACGACCAAAGCCTCCGCGAAACTGGTCGAGGAGGCTTTGGTGAAGATCGCGTCTAAGTATCAGACGTGCAAACGTTCCTTGCGGGCAAGCAGCGTGTCC
This sequence comes from Saprospiraceae bacterium, assembly GCA_020436865.1. Lineage (GTDB taxonomy): Bacteria > Bacteroidota > Bacteroidia > Chitinophagales > Saprospiraceae > JAGQXA01. The sequence continues at coordinate 5,982 of JAGQXA010000394.1, forward strand.
TCCGATTCCTCCCGCTCCGGGTCGGGCACGCAGCAGTCGACCGGGCAGACGGCAGCGCACTGCGGCTCTTCGTGAAAGCCCACGCATTCGGTGCACTTGTCCGGTACGATATAATACAGGTCGTCGGAAATCGGTTGCTGTTTATCGTTGACTCCTACGACAGATCCGGTCTCGAGTGCATACCGGCCGTCGACCTCCGTGCCGTCGGATATCGCCCATTCGACGCCGCCTTCGTAGATGGCATTGTTCGGGCACTCCGGCTCGCAGGCGCCGCAGTTGATGCATTCGTCAGTGATCATGATGGCCATATGCTGAAATTTTATCCCTGAAGTCTGTAACAGTTAGCCAGTTTATAAGTTTTGGCAAAAACGGTGCAAAAATAGGGGGCCGCCGGCTTATTTTCAAGTTGAAACCATATTAATGCCCAGAAAAGGAAAATGGTCGGCCCCGGGATGTATTTTTGCCGACGACCGGAACTCCTTCGGTCGTTTGGAACAAAGTCGCAGCTATGTCGCATGTTAAGGGAATGCCGGTATGGTGGTGGCTGGCGGGGGGCATCCTGCTTGCCAACCTGCTGGTGCTCAACGATCATAACAGTTTCTTCTCGCCCGTGGAAAC
>JAGQXA010000395.1 GCA_020436865.1 Saprospiraceae bacterium
TATCGATCGTGCGTCACGGCGATGACCGTGCCGGGGAAACTCTGCAGGTATTGTTCCAGCCAGTCGACGCTTTCCGCATCGAGGTGGTTGGTGGGTTCGTCGAGCAGCAGGATGTCGGGGCTCGACAGCAACAGGCGGCAAAGGGCCACGCGGCGGCGTTCGCCGCCCGAGAGCACTTTGATAGGTGCGTCGCCTTCGGGGCAGCGCAGCGCTTCCATGGCTGTTTCCAGGCGATAGTCGAGTTCCCAGGCATTGAGGTCTTCTAGCTTTTCAGTCAGTTCGCCCTGTTTGACGATGAGGTTGTTCATCTCGTCGTCGCCCATTGGCTCGCTGAACTTCAGGTTGATGGCCTCGTACTCCTGCAGGAGGTCGACGATATGCTGGACACCTTCCTCGACCACCTGGCGTACGGTCTTGTTCTCGTCGAGGGTGGGTTCTTGTTCGAGGTAGCCGATCTTGTAGGCCTTTTCGAACTGGATCTTGCCGAGGTAGTCCTGGTCGAGCCCGGCAATGATCTTCAGCAGAGTGGATTTCCCGGAGCCGTTGAGGCCCAGCACGCCGATCTTGGCGCCATAGAAGAAGGAGAGGTAGATGTCTTTCAACACCTGTTTATTGGGCGGGTAGATCTTACCCACGCCCGTCATGGAAAAAATGATCTTTTCGTCGGCCATAAAAAGGGGATTGAGGTTTGAGCGGCAAAGATAGGAGATTTGCCGAGCAATAGATCAGGGCAGGCCCGGGAAAAAAGCGTCGGGCAGATGGCGCAGTTCGGGCGCCCGCCCGGCCTTTAGCAGAATGGCGACGACATCGAAACGAACCTCGCCGCTATGGTCGCGTTTTTCGCAATAGACGGCTGCGGCATCGGCCAGCAGTTGTCGTTTGCGGGCGGAGACGAACCGTTCGGGCGGGCCGAAATAGTCGGAAGTGCGGGTCTTGACCTCGACGAACACCAGCACCTCGCCCTCCTCGGCGATCAGGTCGATCTCGGCCCGGCTGAACCGCCAGTTGCGTTCGAGGATGCGTAGGCCCTTATCTTCGAGGAACCGGGCCGCGAGCTGTTCGCCCCATTCTCCCGTGCGCAGGTGTTTGGCCATTATTTTCCGCTTTAGCAAGGTGCTTGGATCGTGGTTCTACGCGCAGTTTTCTTATCTTCGCAGGGCCCTTTCCGAATCGCCTTCCCGAAGGCAGGTGGCCCGATCTCCAAGGAGCTAAAGGTACGCCTTGCCGCTATCAAAATTTGCGAGTACAAATCATCGATATGAAAAAGTTAAGCTTCGACCATTCACAGGCGGCCGCTTTCTTCGACGTCCAGGAACTAGCTATGATCCAACCGCAGATCGAGCAGGCTGCGGCTTTGCTCGCTTCGCGGGAAGGCCCCGGCAACGATTTCCTGGGTTGGCTCGATTGGGCCTCGCAGATGGATCGCACGGAGGTCGACGCCATCCGGGCGGCTGCCGAGCGCATTCGCGAGCAGTCGGAAGTGCTGGTGGTGGTCGGCATCGGCGGCTCGTATCTGGGCGCCCAGGCGGCGATCTCCTTTCTGGCGCATACCTTCCACAATCATTTGCCGGCAGGCCGCCGGCCCGGGCCAGAGATCTATTTCGCCGGCACCAACCTCTCGGCCACGTATCTGCAGCACTTGCTGGACGTGATCGGCGAGCGCGATTTTTCCGTGAATGTCATCTCCAAGTCGGGCACCACTACCGAGCCCGCCATTGCCTTTCGGCTGCTGCGCAGGAAACTCGAGGAAAAATACGGGCTGGAAGGGGCCCGGCAGCGGATCTTCGCCACGACCGACCGCGCAAGGGGCGCCTTGAAACAGCTTGCCGATCAGGAAGGCTACGCGACCTTCGTCGTGCCCGACGATGTGGGCGGCCGCTTTTCCGTCCTGACGGCGGTCGGACTGCTGCCGGTCGCCGCCGCCGGCATTTCGGTCGACCAACTGCTGGCCGGCGCGGCGCAGGCCGAAGAAGATTGCTCCGCGCCTTTCGGGCAGAATGCCTGCTATCAGTATGCCGCCCTGCGCAACCTGTTGTACCGGAAAGGGTATGCGATCGAGATGCTGATCAATTACGAACCCCGCTTTCACTATGTGGCCGAGTGGTGGAAACAACTGTACGGCGAGAGCGAAGGTAAGGACGGGAAGGGGCTCTTCCCGGCTTCGGCTGATTTTACGACCGATCTGCACTCGTTGGGCCAGTACATCCAGGACGGCCGCCGCCACCTCTTCGAAACCTTGCTGGAGATCGAGCAGCCGCTCGTCGATCTGACCATCGAAGCCGAGGCCGACGATCTCGACGGACTGAACTATCTGGCCGGAAAAACGTTGGATTACGTCAATAAGAAAGCAGCGGAAGGCACTGTCATGGCGCATGTCGACGGCGGCGTGCCCAACCTGAAGATCACTCTGCCGGAAGCCACGCCCTTTCAGCTCGGGTACCTGTTCTACTTCTTCGAAAAGGCCTGTGCGGTCAGCGGTTACCTGCTCGGCGTCAATCCCTTCGACCAACCCGGCGTGGAAGACTACAAGCGAAACATGTTCAAGCTGTTGGGTAAGCCCGGTAGCTGAGGCGCCCAATAACAAATATCCAAGAACTAACATCCAAACCATGATGGATCAACTCGTAGCGCAATTTGCCGACCAACTCCGGGAGGCTTTGCAGATCGGCCGGTCGGCCAATATTCGTCCGCATGCACACCCCCTGCACCAGGCCTACGTGGCGGGTATGGGCGGCTCGGGGATCGGGGCCAGTTTCGTGGCCGAATTTATTCGCGCCGAATGTCCCATCCCTTACCAAACGGGAAAGGGCTACGGCATTCCGGCGCACATCGACGCCCATACGCTGGCCATCTGCTCGTCGTATTCCGGCAATACCGAAGAGACCCTGGCCGCCCTCGACCTGTTGCTGACCACCGGCGCCAAGGTCGTCTGCATCGCCTCGGGCGGAAAACTGCTGGAGATCGCCAAGGCCCGCGACCTCGACTTCATCGAACTGCCCGCCGGCAGTCCCTCGCCCCGCGCCTGTCTGGGCTACTCGCTGGTAGCCCAGTTGTGCCTGCTGGAAAAACTGGGGCTGATCGCCTCCCGCCGCTTGCAGGAAGTATCGCAGGCTGCCGATCTGATCGACCAGGAAGAGGAGGACATCCGCAACCGCGCGGAAAATATCGCCCAATTTCTGCAAGACAAGATCCCGGTGATCTACACCACCGACCGCATGGAAGCCGTGGCCGTACGCTTTCGCCAGCAATTGAACGAAAACGCCAAGATGCTGGCCTGGCATCACGTGATCCCGGAGATGAATCACAACGAGCTCGTCGGTTGGCGTCAAGACTACTCCCAACTGGCCGTCGTGTATCTGCGTAACAAAGACGACTACCCGCGCAATCAACTGCGCATCGATATCAATAAGGAGATCATCGGCAATTATACCGGCTCGATCATCGAACTCTACTCCAAGGGGATGTCGCTGATCGAAAGAGCCCTGTATCTGGTGCATCTCACCGACTGGGTATCGGTCTACCTGGCCGAATTGCGCGGCAAGGACGCCGTAGAGATCAAAGTGATCGACTACCTGAAGAGCGAACTAGGTAAAGTGAAAGGATAAAGAGATCCGGAAGAACGAATGAAGGGGTAAAGCCGCCCTGCCTCTCAGTAGTCCTACCTACCAGAACGGAGGCTTTACCCCAAAACACTTAAGCCTGTTTGGGATGGTTTGCCTGGAAAGCTTACCTTCCAAATCAACACGGACGGTTGCCCCTTATCATGTGTAAATTGAAATTGATAGTGTTTTGCATTCCATAGTGCGAGAATCCGTTGTGTTTATTAAGGGCAAAAGTGCTTTTCTCCTGATAATTCAAAGTCAAGGTTGGGGGGAGATAGCTGGGAAATCGGTTGAGAACCGGTTAGGTGGGATGAAAAACGATCGTGGCTGTACCTCTGGAAACAGCCACAGTGCAAATATTAGTTTTTTGCCTAATATAATCAAATTTTGGGCAAACTTTTCTTCAAAAACATCTTGCGGTTCCGCCCAATAAATTTCCGGGCTCCTATTTTTTTTAACGTATAAATTCCGGTATCTTTGCGGAGCCAATTTTCAAAGGCCTTTGTTGTGTTGCAAAAAGGCCCATACACCCACGTGGCGGAATTGGTAGACGCGCTAGGTTGAGGGCCTAGTGTCCGTTTAGGACGTGCTGGTTCGAGTCCAGTCGTGGGTACAAGAAAGCCCGCTTCCAGTGTGGAAGCGGGCTTTTCGTTTTTGGATCGGTTCCGGGATCAATAGCGGTACAGCGCGTTTGCGTCGGCGGTGGTGCGAGGCAGCTCCTCGCGGGATATATTATGGACCTCGCCGCCATGCAGATAGGTTTGTACGGCGGCCAGATCGAGCAGATCGTCGCTGTCGGTCTGCCGCTCGGCATGATAGGTGATCTTCAGTGTTTGGCGGTTAAAAGCTCCCCAGCGGCGTACGTTCCGGTCGGTCAACAGGTTTTGAATGCGTCCTTCATAGGCGGCCGGCAGGATGTGATCGAGCGAAAACGAGGCCCGGTCGGCCGACATGAGTCCGGAAAACTTCGCCCGGGCCGTCTGCGGCGCATCGGGCCGGCCTTGGCGCAGCAGGTCCCAGGCCTTTTCATGCAGGAGGACGGGATCGTCCTGCTCGGGATTGCCGCTGATGTGTTTATCCAGTATATGGGGGTATGACGACACTTGCCGGTAGATGGGGGCCAATGGATCGGCGGTGGCCAGCACGAGAGGAGGCCTTTCATCGTGCAGCATCTTCATCAGCCCCTCGTCGACCATTCTGAAATACTGCCGTAGCTCTTCTCCGCGATCGTCTTTGCCGCTGCCGTGCCCGTGGTAGATGGCACTGTCGTGAGCGTTCTGGCCGGAATGCATCTGCAAGTGCCCGCTTTCCAGTTGGCCGCCCAGCGCTTCTTCCAGGCCGGCCGGCACCAGATCGCCGATAACGACGGGGCTGATCGAGTAGCGGTTGCCCTCGAAGAAGCGCACTTCGTTCTGGCTCAGCGCCAGAATAAAGAACCGTTCGTTGCGGTTGAGCATAGGCGCGATGGGGCGAAGGGCAAAACGATCGCCGACAAAGACGAAGGGATTGAAATCGATCGGCACGAGTTCCTGATGGAAGAAGTCGGGGGCGATGAATGTGGCCAACCCATCCGATAAGTGCAGCCAGAACGATGCCTCGTCGAGCAGATCGCGACCGGCAGCCAGGAATCGGGTCGCTTCTTTTCGGTTGGCGGCAAGGCCGGAAGACAGCAGTTGGGCTTCCGCTTCCGCAAGGGCATTCTTGAAGCGGATCCGGTCTTCCTGATTGTGGCCGGCGCGGTAGGTGGGAATATAGATGGAAACGCAGGGTTGTCGGTCGAGTGTGGCCAGTTGGCGAAAGGTCTGATCGTTGAGCATAGGAAGTGTTTGGTTGGGAAAAATGCCGGGTCTTCGGTGTAAGTGCTTGTCTTTAAGCGAACTGTCACTAAAACGAGCCTGGCCTGCAGATGTTCGGCCTGGTGGCCGGTTGCGCAGTTTCCGGCAAAAGCGTATTTTCCGAAAAATCTCTCGCCTGTAAGGGCCCCGATCATGTCGCAACGACCCGCCCCTCCCGATCCCGAAGTCGTTCAACTGACCGAACGTCAGGAGATGCAAACCCTTCTGGGCAGTCCTCCCGGATGGTTGTTGCGCTGGGGGATCACCTTTTTCGCGGCCATCCTCCTCGTTTTACTGGCCGTCGGCTGGCTGGTGAAGTACCCGGACCTGGTGATCGTACCCGTCAGCCTCGGCACCGAGCAGCCCGCCCTGCGCCTCGCCGCCCGGCAAAGCGGGCCTTTGCAACACCTGCTGGTAGACGACGGCGCGCAGGTCGAAGAAGGAGAACTGCTGGCCGTGCTGGAAAATGCCGCCGATTACCGCGACGTGCTGGCCCTGAGCGCCTGGCTCGAAGGGCATGGCCAGCCCGGCCGGGCAGAACTGTCCGGGCTCGCCGCTCCGACCGACTGGAAACTGGGCCGATTGCAGACCATCTATGCCGAATGGCAGGAATCGCTGCGCGCCTATCAGGCCTTTCTGCAGGAACAGGCCCCCTGGAAGAAGGTCCAGGCCTACCAGCGGCAAAAAGCGCAACTGGACTCCCTCAATCTGGCCCTGGCCCGCCAGCAGCGAACGCTGGAGCAAGAGGTGGCCTTGGCCCTGCGCCAATGGGAACGGCAGCAAGGCTCACTGCGCAACGGCGCCGCCAGCGAATTGGAAGTGGACGTGGCGGAGACCGCCTATCTCCGCACCCGGCGGCAGTTGGAAGAGTTGCAGTCGGCCATCTATCAGAACGAGATCCGCAGCGAAGATCTGAGTGTGCGCATCGTGCAGGAGGAACAATCTTTTTCCGATGAGGAGCGCCGCCGCCGGCTCGACCTGCTCAGCCAGTTCGAGCAATTGCAGAGCGAGGTCGAGCAATGGGGCCAGACCTATTTGCTGCGGGCGCCGATCGAAGGGCAGGTCAGCTTTCCCCGGCCGTTGGCCGTCGGGCAATTCCTGAGCGCCGAGCAGGAGATGTTGGCAGTGGTGCCGGCCGCCGGAAGGGGCGGGATCGTGGCCCGCGGCCTGCTTTCCGGACCCGGCTCGGGCAAAGTGCAGATCGGAGCGGCGGCCCGCCTGCGGCTCGAAGGATTTCCCTATCAGGAATTCGGAACGGTCGAGGGACGGGTGTCGAGCATTTCCCTGCTTTCCGACCAGGGCGCCTACCTGATCGAACTGGCCTTGCCGGATACGCTGCTCACCTCCTATCGAAAGCAGATCCCCTTTCGGCAGGAAATGGCGGCCACCGCCCATATCGTCACCGAAGAGCGCCGCTTTCTGCTCAGATTGTTCGACCGCCTGCGCTCTGTGCTTTCCCGCTAGATCTTCCGACCGAACATCCCCTATTCCGATCCGTTTTAGTGCAGATCGAGGTCGTGGGCTCCTTCCCACCGGCCCTTTTCATTCAACAAAAAAGAACTGCATGAATTACCTAGGATTGGAAAAGAACAAACTCACCACCTTGGCTGCCGAACTGAACGATCTGTTGGCCAACTATCAACTGTACTACCAGAATCTGCGCAACTTCCACTGGAATGTCAGCGGACCGCATTTTTTCGATCTCCACCGCGAGTTCGAAGACCTCTATGTCGATGCACGCGTGAAGATCGACGACATCGCCGAACGTCTTCTGACGCTGCGCTTTCGCCCGCTCAGCAACCTGACCGAGTATCTCGACCGGGCGAAGGTCGAAGAGGCCGGACAGGTGAACGAAGATCGTGAAATGGTGCGGATCGTACTGCAAAACCACCAGGAACTCATTGCCTGTATGCGCCGCGTGCTCGATGCCGCCGGTAAGGTCGACGACGAAGGCACGATCGACATGATCGGCAGTTTTCTGGAAAATCTCGAGAAGCGATCCTGGATGCTCGACGCCTGGGCGGCCCGCAAGCGCGAACCGGCTATGGCCTGATCGCCTCCGTCGCATTTCCCATTGCCAAACCTGAACCGTTAACCTAAATTACCGAACAATCATGCCAACCACACGCCTGACTTTGTCGGTGCTGGCTATCCTGGGCGTCGCTACGATCGCCGCCCAGGAGCCGGTCGCTGACTTCCGCGGCCTGGCCTGGGGAACGCCCCTGGAAGAAGCCACGCTCGACGGCAAGAAAGTCGATCTGCAATACTACACGACAATCAACAACGAAAATTACTACTACCTGCCCGACGACGAACTGGAGATCGGTACCGCCGAACTGCAACAGATCTTCTACGTCTTCGACGAGCACAAGCGCTTCTTCAAGGTCGTCATCGACGGCAAGCCTGAAAGCAACGAAGAAATGAGCTTCATACTGGCCAAGCGCTTCGGTTCGCCGACGACCATTCGACATCGGGAAACGAAGTTCATCAGCGGTTGGGAGATCGGCAGCGTCGACGTATTACTGACCGAATGGAGGAGCGAGGATTATCTGCTCCAGATCGAAAGCGTGGCGGACGACCGCTACGAAAACGAAGTGAACAGCGAGATCGACGATTTTTGATCGATCCATCAGAAAACATAGTGACATGTCACATCCAGAAGAAAAAGCGACTCCCAAAGAGAAAAGAACGACCCGTTTGAAAGGCCGGTTAGCCCAAAACTTCCCCTTCTTTCGCTACGGAAGCCGGAAGGGAATGGTTGCCGGTCTGTTAATGGGCGCCTATTTGTTGATCCTGCAAGTCGGGGTGGCCGAGCCTTCTTCCCTGCTGAGGTTCCTCAAGTACCTGATCCTGGCCGCCGTGCTGGGTTTCTCCATTTATCAGTACCGCGAGCATTTGCCGAAGGGCAAGGTGTTTCGCAACGGCATCCTGCTGGGGCTGTACATCACCTTTGTGAGCGCCCTGACGCTGGTGGCCTTTAACGGACTGGTTTATGCGGTCAATGCCGATTGGGCGATCGATAAGTTTTCCCTGGAGCCCGGAAGCTTGGGTGAATTCCTGGTCATCGACGGGGTCTTATTTTTCGAGATCCTCGTCTATGGCCTGATCCTCACCTTCATTTGGCTCCAATACTTCAAATCGCAGGTCCAGCAAAA
>JAGQXA010000396.1 GCA_020436865.1 Saprospiraceae bacterium
GCTGCGGAATTGCTGCGGATAGACGTCGCGCAGCGATTTTTGGGTTTGCAATAGGAAATCCTGATCGGCTTCCGACCAGAATTGACCGGTTTGAGCCTGAATCTGGCCGGCCGCCATCCCAAGCAGCAGTAGTAGCAATACAAGTTTACGCATGATGAACGCTGATTTCAGATTTATTTCACGAACACTTTCTTTTAAACCCCTGTCGGAGGTTTTGGTTGTCAGGGTTGGGTAAGGGTTTGGCGAGGGTGTCGCTTTGCTTGCAATCGGCGACACTTTTTGTGCGGGAGCCCACAAAATTAGAGAATTAGCGCTTTTTTTACAGTCGAAAATCGGCTTTTGTCTGCCATCGGTAATTCTACAGTGCGTATTTTTGCAGGCAGCTCTATTCACCCGGGAAAATTTGGACTATGTCAGGATATTCCCCTAACCTTACTGGAAAGCTATGAAAAGACGACTACTTCTATTGATCTCCTCCGCTTTGCTGTTGTTTGGCGCCGTCGCTAGTTGGATCGCTTCTTCGTACGAAGCGCCGGCTGAGGCGGCCAAAGAGAGCAAAGGCGAACGCATTGCCGACGCCCTGGCGCAGGATTTTGAACGCACCAAAGATCTCGAACTGGGGTATCCGCCCACCGAACGTCTGGTCGATGCCTTTCACCAGACGGTGCGCCGGCAGCAGGAACTGGCCGGCACTCTCGACCGCGGCACCATCGCCAATCCGAAATTTCGCGAACGCGGCCCCAACAACATCGGCGGCCGCACCCGCACCATCCTCATAGACCGCAACGACCCGACCGGAGAAACGGTCTGGGCCGGCGGCGTATCCGGAGGCCTGTGGAAAACGACCAATATTTCCGCTGCAGATCCGCAGTGGCAGAAGGTCGACGACTTTATGCAAAACCTCTCGATCGGCCACATGGCGCAGGACCCCAATAACCCCCAGGTCATGTATCTGGGTACCGGGGAAGGGCCGACGGGCATCCGCGGACTAGGCATTTTTAAGACCACCGACGGTGGCGATACCTGGGATCTGCTGACCTCCACCCTGGGTGGAAACTTCTACTTCTGCAACGAACTCTTCGTGCATCCGGTCAATGGCGAAGTGTACTCGGCCACGACCAGCGGCCTTTATCGCAGCCAGAACGGTGGGGCCAGCTGGCAGAAAGTGCTGGGCGCCGGCCTGGGCGCTTCGACCGACGTGATGTACGACATCGCCTATGCGTCCAACGGGTACATACTGGCTTCGTCGTCGAACACCCTTTTCCGCTCTACCACCGGCAACCCGGGCAGTTGGGAGCAGATCACCAAATCGCCCGTACCATCCGGCATGACGCGGATGGAGTTCTCCGTCTGCAAACAGGATCCCAACATCATTTATATTCTGGGTAATCTCGGCGGCGCCTCTAACCTGTATGCCACCGTCAATGGCGGACAGACGTGGCTGGTGCGCGCGCAGCCGCAAAATAACAACGGCAGTGAGTTCACCAACGGTCAGGCCTGGTACGATCTGGAAGTGACCATCGACCCCTTCGATTGCGAGCACGTCATCGCAGGTGGGGTGCCGCTGCGGAGCTCCAGTTCGGGCGGTTTCTTTTGGGAGCCTTACGGCGGCGGGATCCACGTCGATCAGCATACTGTCGTTTTTGACGAAGAGGTACAAGGACGGATCTTCCACGGCAACGACGGTGGGGTCTATCAGGCCCAGATCGAGCTGACCTCTCAAACTTTTTCCGATAAGAACCAAGGGTACAACGTGACCCAATTCTACGCCTGTGCCTTGCATCCCGACGCCTATTCGAACTATATGCTGGGCGGTACGCAGGACAATAACTCCCTGCAACTCGACGAGTTTGGGATCGCTCCGGCCCGCTCGGTCTGGGGCGGCGACGGCGCTTTTTGCCATATCGACCAGAATGAACCGAATATTCAACTCGTGTCCTCGCAAACGGCCAACTATGGGCTGTCGCTGGACGGAGGTGGAAATTTTGCCTTCGGAAATGACTTCAACGGTTCTTTCATCAGCCCGTCCGACTACGACAACGATGCCAACATCCTCTACTCGCAGACGGGCGACGGCGCTTTCTACCGCTGGAGCATCAACACCGGTGCGGTAGATCTCGTCAATATCGAAGGTCCGGGCGTGCCGACCAATTTCAATGTGACGGCCATCGCTGTCGATCCCAATGTGCCTAATCGCATTTACCTGGGTACTGCGGGTACCAGTCGGATCATGCGCATCGACAATGCTCATACCGGCGATGTCGTCACCGCGGAAGTACTGGCTGTTTTTGCCGGCTCTTGCGCCAGCATCGAAGTGGCGCCCGGCGATCCGGATCGCATCCTGGTCACTTACTCCAACTACGGGTTGGCCAATAACATATTCCTCAGTACCGACGGTGGCGACACCTGGGCCGGCTGTGAGGGCAACGATGTGCTCAACAACCTGCCCGACATGCCGGTGCGCTGGGGTATTTTTAACCCCGACAACCACGAGCAGGCCATGATCGCCACTCAACTCGGCGTATGGACTACCGAAAAGCTCGACGGCAACAATACCGTTTGGATCCCGCCGATGCCGGGGCGTGGCACGCCGCTGGTGCGTACCGACATGCTGCAATACCGGATGTCTGACAAGATCGTGCTGGCCGCAACCTACGGCCGCGGGATGTTCACCACCGACGTGTTCGCCGATCCGACCGCGCGCCTGGGCGAAACGCCGCAGGTGCACTACGTGCATTCGCCGCTGCTCTTCCAGGGGCAGTACTCGCTGAATGCCGACGACTACTTCTGGGATTTCGGCGACGGCACGACCTCTACCGAAGAGAACGTTTTCCACGAGTACGATGAACTCGGTACCTATCAGGTCTCGCTGACCATCAACGGCGGGCAGAGTTCTGCCGAGGCGCCTCTGAAGATCCTGCCCGAGCGCCCGTCGCCCTACCAGCCGGGAACGGCAGAGTACAGCGGCGATTTCGAGGGTTTCGACGAGCACTTCGGCGTGCACACGTTCGAGGGTTCTTCCTGGGAACGCGGTCAGTCGAACATCGTCGGCAAAGAAGGTACCGTCAGCGGGGAAAATGTCTATGTCGTCGGCAAGGATGAAAGCTCGGTGCTGCCCAATACGCATACGGTGCTCTATCTGCCCAATTTCGACCTGCGGGAAGCAGGTATCTACGAATTCAGCTTCTACGGCAAATTCGACCTCGATACCGGTACCGACGGCTTCCGGGTCGAGTATTCCAAAGACGGTGGCCAAAGCTGGGAGATCCTCGGCAATGGCGTCACCCAGAACTGGTACAATACCTTCAACGGGGTGCTCGTCAACGGCGCCTTCCCGCTCAACACCTACTTCTTCTCCAAGCGGGTGTCGCAGTGGACGCAGTTCAAGCTCAACATCAGTAACCTCTCGGGCGACAGTTTCGTGGCCTTCCGCTTTGTCTGCAAGGCCGACGACGTCGGCATCTCGCCGGGCGTCGCCATCGACGATGTGACCATCACCCGCTACGAAGGCGAGCTGGTCACCCGCCTGCAGTCGTTCACCGGTGAGTTCTCCGGCTCTACGGAGGTTACGCTCAACTGGGCCACCCAACCCGAGTACTTCGCCAAGCGCTTCGAGATCGAGCGCTCGCTGAACGGCAAGGACTTCGAACTGGTCGAAACGGTCAACGCCACCGGCGGTTCGACCCAGATCCAGCAGAATTACGATTATTCCGAACAGGCCTTCCTGAACCTCTATTTCTACCGCATCAAGGTGATCAGTGAGAATGTGGCCGCGGATTACTACCAAGAATTCTATTCGCCGATAGTGGTCGTGCGGCGTAACACCTTCGAAGGGGTGGAGGTCTTCAAGGTCTTCCCCAATCCGTTCGATACGTACGTCGATATGACCTTCACCGAAGCGGTGAGCGATACGTTGGCCTACGAGCTCTACGACGCCTCAGGCAAACTCCTGATCAAAGGCCAGGAAGCGGCGGAAGGCATTACCTACTTCCGCATCGACATGCCGCCGCTGGCAGCTGGGGTGTACTTCCTCCGCCTCCAGATCGGCGAAGGCCAGCAGGAAACCATCCGCCTGTTGCGGATGTAATAGGCCCGCCGCCCTGGCTCCGTAGGGGTGTCATGTTCAAAAGGTAGCAGCGACCTGCGCACGGCCGACGTGAACGACGTCGGCCGTGCCCGTTTTACCTAGGGACCTATCGCTCCTACGGAGCTAGCGATTTCATCTCCTGGCCCCATAGGGGCGATATGTCTAAAAGGTAGCAGCTGGGGTGTACTTCCTCCGCCTCCAGATCGGCGAAGGCCAGCAGGAAACCATCCGCCTGTTGCGGATGTAATAGGCCCGCCGCCCTAGCC
>JAGQXA010000397.1 GCA_020436865.1 Saprospiraceae bacterium
TCACCGTCGAGTATGAGCAGTTGGCCGCTTCCCTGACGGAAGCCAGCACCAAACTCGCCGATTGTGAGGAAGAAAAAAGCGAACTGGAGTCGCAACTGAATACCCAGAAAAACGACATCAAGACCAAAGACACCCAGATCGGCCTGCTCGAAGACCAGATCGCCACCTTGAAAAGCACCAACACCAATCTGTTGGATCGCATGACCGACCTGTCGATCGTCAGCAAGGCCGGCGCCGAAAGCATCCAGAAATCGCTCGAAACCATCAACGAGCGCAATCAGTACATCAAGAACCTGACCTCCGACATTCAGCGCAAGGATTCGCTGAACCTGGCCCTCGTCACCAACCTTAAACGCTCGCTGGCCAACGTCAACGACGAAGACATACAGATCGAGGTGAAGAAGGGCGTCGTGTACGTCTCCCTCTCCGACAAAATGCTCTTCAAATCGGGCAGCGACCAGATCAACAGCCGTGCCGAGGAAGTGCTCGGGAAGGTAGCCAAGGTGATCAACGACCACAAGGGCATCGAGATCCTCGTAGAAGGCCATACCGACAGCGTGCCGATCAAGAACGACCGCATCCGCGACAACTGGGATCTCAGCGTGCTGCGCGCCACCGCCGTCGTGCGCAACCTGCAAACCAAACATGGCGTCGACCCCGCCCGCATGACGGCCGGCGGCCGCTCGGAATACCTCCCCAAGGCTACCAACGACTCCAAAGACGGCCGCAGCCTCAACCGCCGCACCGAGATCATTATCATTCCCAAACTCGATCAGTTCTTCGAGCTGATGGTGCCGGAGGAGAAGTGAGTTTCTGGATACTGGATGCTGGATACTACATCCAGCATCCAACTCAATGACTGTGCTCGGCCTCTCCTTTCCGCAGTTCGGCGATCAGGTAGTAGGCGTTGTTCAGGGCGAATTGCGCGCTATCGGGTAGCGGCCGGGCGAAACTTACGGCTATCCAGTTATCCTGAGTGGCTCCCGGAAAAACCTCTATGGGAGTAAAGCGCCATTCTTCTTGTCCGTTCTCCCGTTCTTTTCCGGCCAAGAAGGCCAGATGGCGGTCTCCGTCTCTGACAATGGCTCCTTCGGGCAGTGCTTCCGAAGCTTCGTTGGCGGTGAGGATCTGCCCTTTGATGTACATGCCGGGGATCAGTTTTCCCGCTTTGTTCTCGATCTCCGCGTGGATGTGTACCGCCTTCGGATCCTGCTCGAACTTCTTGCCCACCGAGTAGATCGTGGCAAAGAGTTCCTGGCCGGGAAGCGTAGCCACCGTAAATCGCACCTGCTGCCCTTGCTCGACCTTGTGGATATCTTTTTCAAAGACCATCAGGTCGGCGTGGATGTGGCGGATGTTGACGATCTCGAACAGATCTTTGTCCGGCTGCACGTACTGCCCGGTCTTCACCTCGACCTTGGTGATGGTGCCGTCGATCGGACTGACCACCGGCGTTCGCTGGTATAGGTCGCCGGTGTGGATCCGCTCGGGGTCCAGGCCTAGCTGTTGCAGTTGCAGGGCATGGCTCTTGACCTTGGCCCGGGCAGCGCGGTAATCGGCCTGGCTTTGTTGAAAGGCCTGGCCGGAGCCGACCTCCTCCTCGTAGAGCCGTTTTTGCCGCTTGTATTCCTCTTCCAAGAATTGCAGTTGATGATAGGTGTCCAGGTACTCGCTCTGCAGGGCGATAAGGCTGGGATGTTTCAGGTAGGCCAGCACCTGGCCTTTGCGCACGTCGTCGCCTTCGATGACCTCGATGCTGGACACATTGGCGCCCAGCATCGCCGTGACGGTGGCCTCGTTTTGCGGAGGCACCTCCAGTTCGCCGTTGGCTTCTACGATGGAAGAGAGAGTTCGTCGCGGCAGGGGGCCGACCGCCATCTCCAGGGCCTCGAATTGTCGGCTGGAAAAATGCACTTCATCTGCCTTCCCTTCTTCCGGTTCGTGCGCGTGGGCGGTCGTTTCTCCCTCGCCGGGATGTCGATCGTGTGAATGAGTTTCGGCGCAGGCCGTAAAGAACAGCAGCAGAGTAGCCAGTCCGAGAGAATTATGATCGATGCGGTCCATTTTATGCTTTTTAATGGTTTGACGGATTGAGATAGTACTCCAAAAGGGCCTTGGAGCCCAGGTATCGTTCCAGGGTTACCTGGGCCTCCACCTCCACCTGCAGGCTCGATTCCAGATGTTGGATCAGCGTCACGTAGTCGATGGCGCCCTCCCGAAAAGCGGCGATGCCGGCCCGCCGCTGCTCCCGTGACCAGGGTAGCGCTTCTTCCTGGTAGTATTGCCAGGAGGCCAGCCACTTTTGATACTGCAGGCGTGCCGACTCGTATTCCGCCTGGAGCTGCAGTCGATCCTGCTGGTATTGCTGCGCCGCAATTTCCTCCTGGATGCCGGCCGCCTCGATCCTTCCTTTCTCCGGCTTGGCGAACAGGGGCAGGCTGATGCCGAATTGAAACTGATGGAAGGGAAACTGTCCGGCCACACTTTGCAGTCCGTACTGGGCATTCAGTCGCGGTTTCAGAGACGCCTCGGCCGCTTCCCGTTCCGCTTCGGCGACCCGGATCCGCTGACCGGCAATGGCCAGGGCCGGATGCCGGTTCAGTTCGCCGGCCGGGGCGATCGGTTCGAGCCAGTGCGTCGGCAGCGTATCCAGTACGGTGAAGAAAGTGTCGCTCGCCAGCCAGAGGTTCAGCTTTTGCGCGGCGATCGCGTGATCGTAGGCGGCCTGTTCCTTGCGCAGGCCGATCTGTCTGGCCTGATTGGCCGCCGCCAGGTAGGCCAGCCTGGAACTCTCCTCTACCTCGTAGCGGATCTGTGCCGCCCGCTGGAAGTCTTGGTAAAGCGAATCCAGGCGTTCATACAAGCGCCATTTCTGCAGAGCGACATAAGCGGAGCAATAGGCTTGCCGGACCTCCTGTCTGACGGCCCATTCGTCGAGTAGCAAGGCCCCCTCGGCCAGCCGAACCTGTTCGCGGCGCAGTTCTTTTTGGGGCCTGATCCCGAATACATCGATATTCTGTTGCTGAGCGCCGAGGATGGTGTACACGCCGGCATTGCCGCCGCCGAGTTCTTCTGCTCCGGTAAAGATCTGGGTGTTACCGAGGTCGTAGGCCGTTTTTTCCAGCGCCTCCCGACGAGCGATCTCCAGCCGGGAGGCCCGGAGTTTCGGGTAGTTCTCGAGCGCGCGTTCCACGGCCTCCTCCGGGGAAATGCCCGGTAGCTGGCCGGGTTCCTGTCCGAAAGCTACCGATGGGATCAGAAAGCTCAGCAGGGCGATCAGGATCAGGGTCGCCCCGCGCAGGCGCAAGGATCGCGTTTCCGTCCACCGGTAGCCGATGGGCAATAGAAAGAGGGTCAGCAGGGTAGACGTGAGCAGCCCGCCGATCACCACGGTGGCCAGAGGTCGCTGCACTTCGGCGCCGGCCGAAGTGGAAAGGGCCATCGGCAAGAATCCGAGGATGTCGGTCAGCGCCGTCAGCAGGATCGGCCGGATCCTCCGGCGGGCGCCCAGCCTGATCCGTTCATGCAGGTCGGAAACGCCTTCCTGCTCGAGTTCGTTCCAGCTGCTGATCAATACCAGTCCGTTCAAAACGGCGACGCCGAAAAGCACGATGAAACCGATGCCGGCCGAAATGCTGAAGGGCATATCGCGCAGCCAGAGAGAGAACACGCCGCCAATGGCCGCCAGCGGGATCGACAGGTAGATCGTAAAGCTTTGCGGGAGCGAGCGCAAGGCGAAAAAGATGAGCAGGAAGATGAGCGCCAGGGCGACCGGCACGACGATCTTCAGGCGCTGGGTGGCCCGTTCGAGATTCTCGAATGCGCCGCCGTAGCGGATGTAGTAGCCCGGGGGCAGTTCGAGCCGGGCATCGAGCTTCTGCTGGATCTCTTCGACCAGCGACCGCACATCGCGTCCGCGAACGTTCACGCCGACATAGGTTCGGCGGTGGGTGTTGTCGCGGCTGATCTGCATCGGCCCCGGTTCGTAGCTGATGTCGGCGAGTTCGCGCAGCGGGATCTGCGAGCCGTTCGGGGTATTGATGTACAGGTTCTTCAGGTCGTTGATGTTGGTGCGGTGCACGGAATCGAGCCGTACGACCAGGTCGAACCTCCGCTCGCCTTCGAAGATCACACCCGCCCTTGCGCCGGCAAAAGCGCCCTCGATCACGCGATTGATCTCGTTGACATTGAGGCCGTACTGGGCCAGCTTGTCGCGGTCGTGGTTGACCGTCATCTGCGGGAGCCCGGTGGTGGCCTCCACCTTCATGTCCGCCACCCCCTCGACTGTGGCGATGATCCGTCCCATTTCTTCAGCTTTGGCGGCGAGCACCTGCAGGTCTTCTCCGTACAACTTGACGGCGAGGTCTTCGCGGACTCCCGTCAGCAGCTCGTTAAAGCGCATTTCGATCGGCTGGGTGAATTCGTAGTTGACGCCGGGAACGACGCTGAGCGTTTCTTTCATGCTGGCGATCAGGTCTTCCTTCGTGCCCGCCGAAACCCACTCCTCTTTGGGTTTGAGCAATACGAAACAATCGCCGATGTCCATCGGCATCGGGTCGGTCGGTAGTTCGGCCACGCCGAAGCGGGTCAGCACGTGCTCGACCTCCGGATAGCGGTCGAGGAGCAGGCGCTCGATCTTCGAGGAGGTTGCGATGCCCTCTGAAAGGGCGCTGCCGGGCTTCAGGATGATGTGGAAAGCGATGTCGCCCTCGTCGAGTTGCGGAATGAACTCGCCGCCCATTCGGTTGAAGGAAAGGACGGTCAGCGCGAACAGAACGGCTGCGGCGCCTAGTACGAGGGTGGTTCGCTTCAACGCGGCCTGCAGGGCCGTTTCGTACCGCTCTTCCAGCCAGGCGATGAGGCGATCGCCCCAGGACCTTCGTCCTGCCCGCGCCGGACGAAGGAAGAGGGCCGAGGCCATCGGCACATAGGTCAGGCAGAGGATCATGGCGCCGAGCATGGCAAAGATGAAGGTCAGGGCCATGGGTTGGAACATCTTGCCTTCCACCCCTTCGAGGAACAGGATGGGGAGGAACACGATGAGAATGATCAACTGCCCGAAGAAGGCGGCGTTCATCATTTTGCTGGCGGCCCCGAAGGTCAGGTCGTCCCGGCTCCTGCTGTCTATCAGTTGCCCTTGCCGCAGTCGCTGGGCCAGGTAGAACACCGTACCTTCGACGATGATCACGGCGCCGTCGACGATGATGCCGAAATCGATGGCGCCCAGACTCATCAGGTTGGCCCAAACGTCGAAGAAGTTCATCAGGATGAACGCGAAGAGGAGCGAAAGGGGAATGGTCGACGCTACGATGAGCCCTCCCCGCCAGTTGCCCAGCAGGAAGACCAGCACCAAGACGACGATGAGGGCGCCTTCCAGGAGGTTATAGGATACGGTGCGGGTCGTTTGCGCGATCAGGGTGCTGCGGTCGAGGAAGGGCACGATGGAGACGCCTTCCGGCAGGGTGGTCTGTATCTCTGCGATCCGCTCCTTGACCGCTCCGATCACCTGATTCGAGTTGCCGCCTTTGAGCATCAGCACCATGCCTCCGACGGCTTCGCCCCGGCCGTCTTTGGTAAAGGCGCCGTACCTGACCGCCGTGCCGTACTGAACCTTGGCCACATCGGCGATCCGGATAGGGATGTTGCCCACCGTTCTGACCACCATGTTCTCGATATCGGCCAGGTCGCGGGCCAAACCTTCTCCGCGGATGAAATTGGCCTGGTGGTTCTTTTCAATGTAGGCGCCGCCGGTGTTCTGGTTGTTGTCGCGGAGGGCGGCAAAAAGGTCGGAAATGGTCAGGTCGATGGCCCGCAACTCGTCGGGGTTCACAGCCACTTCGTACTGTTTGAGCTGGCCGCCGAAGGAATTCACTTCCACCACTCCCGGCACCATGGCCATTTGGCGGCGGACGATCCAATCCTGGATGCTGCGCAGTTCCATGGCCGAATATCGGCCGGCATGTCTTTCGTCGACCTCCAAGGTGTACTGGTAGATCTCTCCGAGCCCGGTCGAGATGGGGCCCATGAAGGATTCGCCGAAGCCGGCCGGGATCTCGTCCTTTACGATGGCCAGCTTTTCGTTGACCAGCTGCCGCGGCAGATAGGCGCCCAGCTCGTCGTCGAAAACGATGGTCACTACCGACAGTCCGAAACGGGAGATCGAGCGGATCTCCTGCACGCCGGGCAGGTTGGCCATTGCCACCTCTACCGGGTAGGTGACGAATTGTTCGATGTCTTCGGTTCCGAGGTTGGGCGCCTGGGTGATGACCTGTACCTGATTGTTGGTGATGTCGGGTACGGCGTCGATGGGAACCTGGGTCATGCTCCAGATGCCGACTCCGATCAGAGCCAGCGTGAACAGACCGACGACCAGCTTATTCTCAATAGAAAAAGCGATAATATGATTGATCATATCACAGGGAAAGCATTTTTGTTAAACGTCGATGGTTGCCAGGGCAGGTCCGCTCGAACGCGGCCTGCACTTGAGAGGAGACCTTTAACAGGATCTGGGAGGTTGCCAGATGTTGTTCACGACGGTGAGGCCCTGAGAGAGCGGCTCGAAAATGGGCGGGTCGGGAATGCCGGGCCGGGTCGGAGGGGTGTAGAGGAGAGGTTTGCCGGGAACTCGGATCGTCAACTGGCAGCAGCTGCACAGACAAAACGGCGAACAGTGATCGGCGCATCCGCTACCGTGATCGTGCGCTTCGCCGCCGGTCGCTTCAAGCGCCGCTCTTGCAAAGTCGATCGAAGCGTCGCAACCGGCTTCATCGGCGCATGGAAGCAGGGCCAAGGCCAACAGGTAGACACTGAGTATTGCACTGATCCAGTTCATTCGGCCCCAAAGGTAGCGATTAAATGTACGCCACGCAATTTCCCGGGCGGCCCGGTACCGGCAGCCCCCTTCGGATAGCCGTCGGAATGTCGGGAAAAAATGCTAATTTGAACGAGCTTTCAAACTCAACGACCGCTTATGACCCCTACTGATACCATCCGGGCCCTCGCCGGTGATCTGGCGGTATTCCAGGATCTGCTGAAAGACCTGCCGGAAGACCTCTACCTCTGGAAACCTCAACCGGGCAAGTGGTGCCTGCTGGAGGTAGTTTGCCATCTCTATGACGAGGAGCGGGAAGACTTTCGCGCCCGCGTGCGCCACACCCTGGAAACGCCCGACCAGCCCATGCCGCCGA
>JAGQXA010000398.1 GCA_020436865.1 Saprospiraceae bacterium
CTTTGGTCAGGATCTTCGGGTTGGCCAGAAAGATACGTTGGCACGCCACCAACAGAGAAGAGGCGCAGGCTATACGCGCCGTCTTTCCCCTGGCCCACATAGGCGTAGCGCCGAATTTTCCCAACCTGACGCAGACCGAATTCCGCTCGATGCAAAAAGAGCCTGGCACGGTGCGCCTCTTTTACCTTTCGCGGATCCTGCCGATCAAGAACCTCTTGTCTTTGCTTCGGGCCCTGCAAAAGGTCGCCGTCCGGGTCGATCTGACGATCGCCGGCCCCATCGAGGATCAGAGCTATTGGCAGCAATGCCTTCAGCTCGCCAAGTCGTTTTCTCAAAATATCCGCATCGTCATTTGCGGCGAGCTGCATTACCGGCAAATACCGCAACTCCTCCACAACCACCACTTTTTCGTGCTGCCGACCCTCGGAGAAAACTTCGGACATGCTATCTTTGAGGCGTTCCTGGCCGGGCGCCCGGTGATCATCAGCGATCGGACTCCCTGGCGGAATCTGTCTGCCGAAGGGATCGGCTGGGACCTCCCCCTCGAACAACCGGACCGCTGGGTCGAAACGATCGGAAAAGCGGCGGCACTCGATCAGGAAAAATTTGACCAAATGGCCCACCGGGCCTGGGAATTTGCCGCGCACTTTCTGGCGTCGCAGGAGGAACTTAAGGAAAAATACTTTGAACTCTTCTCCTGACTCCGCCGAGGCTACGGCAAGGCAAGCACACTCAAACTCACTTCCCCTATGCTCCTTCTCGGCATTAATGCATACCACGGCGACTCCTCGGCTTGTATTTACCGCGACGGCGAACTCCTTGCCGCCAGCGAAGAAGAACGCTTTCGGCGGATCAAGCACTGGGCCGGCCTTCCTGTTCAGGCCATTGCTTTCTGCCTGCAGGAAGCCGGGGCCGATCTGACCGAGATCGATCACATCACCGTTTCGCGCAATCCGTACGCCAAGATCGGCCAGAAGTTGCGCTATGTGTTCAAGCGGCGCGTATCGATCCTGGCACTGAAAGACCGGGTCAGGAACTCGTTCAACATCAAATCGCTCAAATCGGATATCGCCGAGGCTTTCGGCTACCAGGAAAGCGATCTGAAGGCTGAAGTGCAGTACATCGAACACCATCGCAGCCACATGGCCTCTTCTTTTTTCGCTTCGCCCTTTGAACGGGCGGCGATCCTGTCGATCGACGGTTTCGGCGACTTCACCTCTACCATGCGAGGGCTGGGCGTCGGCGATCAGATCGAGGTCATCGATAGCTTGTCCTACCCACACTCGCTGGGCATTTTCTACACCACTCTGACCCAGTTTCTGGGCTTCCCGCAATATGGCGACGAGTACAAGGTCATGGGTCTGGCGCCCTACGGCTCGCCAAAGATGGTCGAGCCCTTGCGCGAGGTCATCCGCCTGCGCGACAACGGCTTGTTCGCTTTGGAGGACGCCTATTTCCGGCATTTCAAGGAAGGAGTTTCGATGAGCTGGGACGGCGGCTCGCCCTCGATCGAGCCGATGTTCACTGCCGCGCTGGAAAAACGACTGGGACCGGCCCGCCGGAAGGGGGAGCCGCTGACGCAATATCACAAAGACCTGGCCGCCTCCGTGCAACGCATCACCGAAGAAGTGATCTTCCACCTGGCCGCCGATCTGCACCGGCGAACCGGCGAGCCGAACCTATGTATCACTGGCGGGGTGGCCCAGAATTCGGTGGCGAACGGGAAGATCGTGCTGCAAACGCCCTTTGAAAAGCTGTTCGTTCCGCCGGCCGGTCACGACGGAGGCACCTCGGTGGGCTCTGCTTTGTACTTCTTTCATCATCAGTTGAAAAAGCCCCGGAGCGCTTATCGCCCCCAGGCCTATACCGGCGCCCGCTTCAGCAACGAGCAGATTGAAGCCGTGCTGAAAGAGGCCGGCCTGTCCTATCGCACGCTGCCCGACGAAGAGTTGTTCGAAGAGGTCGCTACCCGCCTGGCCGCCGGAGCGGTGGTCGGATGGTTTCAGGGGCGGGCCGAGTTTGGTCCGCGCGCGCTCGGCAATCGCTCCATCCTGGTGGATCCGCGCCGTAGCGATGCCCGCGACCTGCTCAACGAGAAGATCAAGCGACGAGAGAGCTTCCGGCCATTCGCCCCTTCGATCCTGCGCGAACAGGTCGGTACGTACTTCGAGCAGATCGACGAGGTGCCCTTTATGGAAAAGGTGTTTGTGATCCGCCCCGAACGCCGGGAGGAAGTGCCGGCCGTCACGCATGTGGACGGTACCGGACGATTACAGACGGTAGATGTGTTACATTCACCCCGGTATCACCGTCTAATAGAAGCGTTCTATCGAAAAACGGGTGTGCCGATCCTGCTCAACACCTCCTTCAATGAAAACGAACCGATCGTGAACAGCCCGCAGGAAGCGCTGGATTGTTATCTGCGCACGAAGATGGATCTGTTGGTGCTGGAAAACCAACTCGTTTCCCGGCAGGATTGAGGCGGAAAAAGAAAAACATTAAAGAATGCCGCAATACTTGCGAAAAAGCACTTTTTTTGTTTCCCGGCTGGCAATAGCGGCCGCAATGTCTTACTTTTGTTAACTTAGCCCGAGCGCCCTGGCCAAGAGTTGTCGCCCCAAGAGAAAAACCGGTGAACATTACTATGGAGGCTGAAATTCAGAGACTACACCTGACAGAGAGAACCCCCTATTTACTAGAGAAACAAAACGGACAACATAGCCCTGGACTTATACCCAAAAACGATTTAGGCATGAAGGTTTCGATCATCACCGCAACTCGAAACAGTGCGGCTACGGTGAGAGACACGATTGAATGCGTTCTCCGTCAATCTTACCCAAACATTGAACACGTCATTGTCGACGGCAACTCTACCGACGGCACCATGGAGATCGTCCGATCCTACGGCGATCAGATTTCCAAAGTCATTTCCGAACCCGATCGAGGGATTTACGATGCCATGAACAAGGGCATCCGGCTTACGACCGGTGACGTGATCGGCATTCTGAATTCCGACGATTTCTACAACCACTCCTTCGTCGTGGAAAAAGTGGTCGACGCGCTTGAGCGCAGCGGAATGGACTCGGTATATGGCGATCTGCAATATGTCGATCCCGTCGAGATCAAACGCGTGGTGCGCAACTGGCGGGCCGGCAATTTCAACCGTCGTCGCTTCCTCTACGGCTGGATGCTCCCGCACCCGACCTTTTTCGTGCGTCGCGAGGTGTACGAACGGCTGGGACTTTTTCACACGCATTTTTCCTGTGCGGCCGATTACGAGCTGATGCTTCGGTTCCTGTACAAGGGCGGAGTCACGACCAGCTATATTCCCGAGGTCCTGGTGCGTATGCGCGCCGGAGGAGTCAGCAATGCCAGTTTGTGGCATCGCCTGGTCGCCAATCGGGAAGATCGCGAAGCCTGGCGCATCAACGGGCTGCAACCGCCCTTCTTCACTACCTGGCTCAAGCCGATCCGCAAGATCTCGCAGTTCGTCAATGTGATGTAGGCGACATCCGTGCTCCCGGCGTTTTTCGGCAACAATTAACGGTTATCATTTCTCCAATAGGGCAATTCTTGCGACTTTGCAGGGGAAATAAGGCACCCAGCCAGATGAATCAACAAGACAACACGCATGAGAAAAGCGATCATTACCGGGGTGACCGGGCAAGACGGCGCCTACCTCTCTGAACTATTGCTGAAAAAAGGGTACGAGGTGCATGGTATCAAGAGGCGGAGTTCGCTCTTCAATACCGAGCGGATCGATACGCTCTATCAGGATCCGCATATCGACAATCGCAATTTCATCCTGCACTATGGCGATCTGACCGATTCCACCAATCTCATTCGCATCATTCAGGAAGTGCAGCCCGACGAGATCTACAACCTGGGGGCCATGTCGCACGTCAAGGTGAGTTTCGAAATGCCCGAATATACCGCCGATGTCGACGCGATGGGCACCTTGCGCCTGCTGGAAGCCATACGCATCCTTGGGCTGGCTTCCAAGACCCGCTTCTACCAGGCGTCTACCTCCGAACTCTATGGGAAGGTGGTCGAGATCCCGCAAAGCGAAACGACGCCTTTTTACCCCCGTTCGCCCTACGCGGTTGCGAAATTATACGGCTATTGGATCACGGTCAATTATCGCGAGGCCTATGACATGTTTGCCGTCAACGGTATCCTGTTTAACCACGAAAGTCCGTTGCGGGGAGAAACCTTCGTCACCCGCAAGATCACCCGCGCGGTGGCCAAGATCGCCCTGGGGCTGCAGGATAAGCTCTTTCTCGGCAACCTGAATGCCAAGCGCGACTGGGGTCATACCAAGGACTATGTCGAGGCCATGTGGCTGATCATGCAACA
>JAGQXA010000399.1 GCA_020436865.1 Saprospiraceae bacterium
TCCGAGAACTGATTTTGCGCAGCAAAATAACCTTCCGACGCATTATAGATCTCTTGATAGGAAATAGCAGGTGAGGGCAGGAACTGACGGAACTGTTCCCGGTATGGCGTAAAGCTTACTCCGCCATGGATGTAACCCTGCAGTTGCGGCCAGACTTGCAGCATGTGTTCCTTCCCGGTCAACTCGAGAATGCGGCGGAACAACACGACGGTCCAGGTAGGCACCCCGCCGATCATGACGACCTCGGGATCCTGACTGGCGATCTGGGCCATGCGTTCGATCTTTTCGTCGAAATTCGACAACAGGGCCGTCTCCAGATCAGGGGTAAAGAACGGCCGGGCTACCATCGGCATATTCCGGATCATAACAGCCGACACATCCCCGCGCTTGGTCTGCGGATACTCTGAAAAAGGCTCCAGGCTCCCACCCATGAGCAGACTCTTGCACTCGAATTGTCGGGCGTCGGGCCGTTGGTCGTAAAAGAACGCCATCGTATCCCAAGTGCCCTTGATATGACAATCGCGCAGATTTTCCAGGCTAACGGGTATGAACTTGCTTTTGTCGCTGGTCGTACCCGACGATTTGGAGAACCAACGGGTCTTACCTCCCCAAAGAATATCTTTCTCTCCGTGCATCATCCGCTGAATGTACGGTTTCAGCGATTCGTAGTCCTGCACCGGTATGCGGGCGGCAAAGTCACGCGGATCCTGAATGGACCTGAAGTCGTATTTCTTCCCGAACTCGGTATGGGCTGCCGCCTCCAGCAATTGGGTCAATACCTGTCGCTGAGTCGATTGCGGCTGGCGGATCATCTGATCCAACTGCCGCATGCGATACCGGAAGTATCGCTTGAATATCGCATTAACCCATTTCTTCATAAGGGACTCCGGCCCGTTGCCTATTAAATGTAAAAATTCCCTATCTAATTCTTCAATTCTTCCTGCAAAAATCTGCCGGTATGGCTGCGGGGAGAGGCGGCGACTTCTTCCGGGGTGCCGGAGGCCACGAGTTCTCCTCCGCGCAGACCGCCTTCCGGCCCCAGGTCGACGAGATAATCGGCTACTTTGATCACATCGAGATTGTGCTCGATGACGATCACGGTATTGCCTTTCTTGACCAGTTTGTTCAGGACTTCCAGCAAATGCCGCACATCTTCAAAATGGAGTCCGGTGGTAGGTTCGTCGAGGATGTACAGGGTTTGTCCGGTATCGCGCTTGGAGAGTTCTTCTGCCAGCTTGACCCTTTGTGCTTCGCCGCCGGAGAGGGTCGTCGCCTGCTGTCCAAGGGTAATATAGCCCAGTCCTACCTCCAATAAGGTTTTCATTTTACGGTGGATCTTGGGGATGTTCTGAAAGAAGTCCACCGCGTCTTCTACGGTCATGTCGAGCACATCGCTGATGGTCTTTCCCTTGTACAGGATCTCCAGGGTTTCGCGATTGTACCGGCGGCCCAGGCATTGCTCGCAATCGATGTATACGTCAGGCAGGAAGTTCATTTCGATCACGCGCTTCCCGGAACCCTGGCAAACCTCACAGCGGCCGCCCTTCACATTGAAGGAAAAACGCCCGGGCTTGTACCCGCGGATCTTGGCTTCGGGAAGTTCGGAAAAGATCTTCCGGATGTCGGTAAATACGCCGGTATAGGTGGCCGGATTCGACCGGGGGGTTCGGCCGATCGGCGATTGATCGATCTCTATCACCTTGTCGATGTGTTCCATGCCCTTGAATTCGCGGTAGGGCATGGGTTTCTTCAGGCTCTTGTAGAAGTGCTGTCGCAGGATGGGATAGAGGGTTTCGTTGATCAGGGTCGACTTTCCGCTGCCGGACACGCCCGTTACGCAGATAAAGGCGCCGAGCGGAAATTTCACATCGACCTCCTGCAGATTGTTGCCGGAAGCGCCGATCAATTCCAAGAATTGGCCGGTTCCGGGCCGGCGTTTGGCGGGTACTTTGATCTCCTTGATCTGCCGCAGGTATTGTGCTGTAAGGGTTTTCAGGTCGACGAAAGCCGAAGGTTGTCCCTCGCCGACCACCTCGCCGCCGTGGCGCCCGGCGCCCGGCCCCAGGTCGATCAGGTAATCAGAAGCCAGCATGATGTCGCGATCGTGCTCTACTACCAGCACGGTATTGCCGATGTTCGACAGTTCGCGCAGCGCTTCGATCAGCTTCTGGTTGTCGCGCTGGTGCAAACCGATGCTGGGCTCGTCGAGGATATAGGTGATCCCGGTCAGTTGCGAGCCGATCTGCGTGGCCAGGCGAATCCGTTGCGACTCCCCGCCGCTGAGGGTCCGGGCCGGCCGGTTGAGACTGAGATAATCGAGGCCTACGTGCAACAGGAAGCCCAGTCGCAGCCGGATCTCCTTCAATACTTCCTTGGCGATCTGCCGGTCGCGTTCGCTCAGTTCATCTTCAGTTCCGCTGATCCATTCGTGCAGGCTGGCGATGTCGAGTTCCGACAGTTCCCCGATGTGCCGGTCGCGCACTTTAAAATGGAGGCTTTCCTTCTTGAGGCGGAAGCCGGCGCATTCCGGACAGGTATCGATCGTCATGAACTCTTCGGCCCAGCGGCGCACCTTTTCCGAGGTGGTATCGTTGTACCAGCGCTCCAGCATATTGGCCAGGCCCTCATAGGCCAGGTTATACACCATGTCGTTCTTGCTGTACCCCATGTTCACCTGAAAAGTGTCGTCGCCCCCATAGAGGATGATCTGCAAGGCTTCCTCCGGGATCTGGCGAATGGGGGTAGAGAAAGTAAAGGCAAACTTCTTGGCGATCGCACGCAGTTGTTGGAAGGTCAGGTTTTGTCGAACTTCTCCGAAAGGCACAATGCCGATGTCGTTGATGCTCTTGGTATCGTCGGGAATGACCTTTTCCATATCGACCTTGTTGATCTGGCCGAGCCCCTTACAAGTTGGACAAGCCCCGTAAGGCGAATTGAAGGAAAAGGAGTTGGGAGAAGGCTCCTCGTAGGAAACTCCGCTCTCCGGGTCCATCAGATGCTTGCTGAACGCGCTGAGCTGATCGCCTTCGTTTTCCAGCAGGAAGATCAGCCCATTGCCCATTTTGAGGGCAACCTGCAGAGAGGTCGTCAGGCGATCGCGGCGATCGGCATCGACCTTTAGGCGGTCGACCACCAA
>JAGQXA010000400.1 GCA_020436865.1 Saprospiraceae bacterium
ACCAACTGGTGGTGCCGACGACCTGGAACGCTTCACCCCGCGACCCCGAAGGAAAGATGTCGGCCTACGAGGCGGCCCTGATGGATACCCCCATCGCCGACCCGGAAAATCCGCTGGAGATCCTGCGCACCGTACACTCCTTCGACCCCTGCATGGCCTGCGCAGTGCACCTGTACGACGAGGAAGGAAAGCACGTCAACCGGGTCAAGGTGTTGTGAGTGAGAGGTGAGAGGTGAGATTTGAGATATGGGATTTGAGATGTAGGACCTCCCAAGATCCAACATCCAATGACCAACATCCAAAAAAACAAGAACATGAGCGCTACCAAACTTCGCCGCGTATTTGTCTGGGAACTTCCAGTACGCATCTACCACTGGATCAATGCCCTGGCCATCGTCGTTTTGTGCGTGACCGGCTACCTGATCGGTGATCCTCCGGCCTTGCAGTCGGGGGCCGAAGCGTCCGACCAGTATCTGTTCGGCATCATCCGCTTTACGCACTTTGTGGCCGCCTATATTTTCTTCTTCAATTTCTTGTTCCGCCTGTATTGGGGGTTTGTGGGAAACAAATATGCCAACTGGAAGAATTTCATTCCGACCAGCAAGAAGTATTTCCGGGAAATGTGGCAAGTGTTACGACTCGATATCCTGCTGCTGAAGGGCAAGGAACACATGGCCGTCGGGCACAACGCCCTGGCCGGTTTTATTTATTTCCTGACGTTCATCGCCTTCCTGCTGCAGTGTCTGACCGGTTTCGGCCTTTACGCCGCCATGAGCGACTGGTGGTTCGCCGATCTGTTCGCCTGGGTGCCCGGCCTGGTGGGCGGCGACTTTGTACTTCGCAACATCCACCACGCAGCCATGTGGTTCTTCATCGTATTTGCCATCATCCACGTGTACCTGGTGTTCTACCACGACTATGTCGAAGGACGCGGCGAGATCTCCTCGATGGGAGGAGGCTGGAAATTTATCGAGGAAGAAGCATTTCACAAAGAAGAAGAAGCCGACCGGGCTGCCTGATACAAATAACCACTTTTGAAGATCGAACTAGCTCATACCACTTTGCGCTTTCACCTCTAAAATTTGTTCACCAAACGCGCAAAAATGAAAACCAAGCTAGTTGTTTTGCTCACCCTGCTCTGGACTGTTTCACAAGCTCAAACCGGACACGTCATGCAAGGCGCCGGCGCAGTTAATTTCTCGATGGGGGGCGCCGCCACTGCGCAACCGATCGATGCCAGCGGAGCCCTGCAATGGAATCCTGCCGCCATTACCGCTTTCGACTATACGCGCTTTGAACTCAGCGCCGCCTTCTTCACCGCCGCTCCGGAGGTCAGTTCGAATGTGACCATGCCCGACGGGCAAGGCGGCTTCCTGACGGTGACCGGCGTCACCGAAGACGATCGCGGGCTTTCCGTATTGCCGACCCTGGCTGCCGTTTTCGGCAAAGAAGACTCGCCCTTTACCTGGGGCGTTTCGGCCTTCGGTATCAGCGGCTTCGGCGTGGATTATGCCGAAGAGACCAACACGCCCTTCGATCCGGCCAATTTCGATCCAACCAGTTCCAACCCGCTGCTCTATCCTCAGGAATTGGGGGGCTTCGGCCATCTGTATTCGGACTACATGCTGCTGCAAGTGGCCCTGACCGGCGCCTATGAGATCACCGAGAACCTCTCCATCGGCCTGGCGCCGACCTTCAACTACTCCTCTCTCGAGGTTCAACCCTTGCCTCTGGCCGCCCCCAGCGCCGAACGCGGCTATCCGCTCGGCCAGAAGGCCAGCGCTTTGGGAGTGGGCTTCCAGGCCGGTATTTTCGCGACGACCGAAGCCGGCTTCAAACTGGGCGCCTCCTACAAGAGCAACCAGTGGTTCCAGGACCTGGAGATCGACGGCGATTACCTCGACGGTTCGGCGGCGCCTCAGACGCTGTTCAAGCTCAACTACCCGAGCATCATTTCCGCCGGCCTGGGCTATAGCAACGATCTGATCGACCTGGCGCTCGACTACCGGTTCATCAACTACAGCAAGACAGACGGCTTCGAACAGAGCGGCTGGCAATTTGCCGATAACGGCTTCCCGACCGGGGCCGTCAATGGATTTGGCTGGGACGACGTACATGTCGTCGCGGCCGGGCTACAGTTCAAGGGCATCGAGAAGCTGCCGTTGCGGCTGGGCTATACCTTCAACACCA
Organism: Saprospiraceae bacterium; assembly: GCA_020436865.1. GTDB lineage: Bacteria > Bacteroidota > Bacteroidia > Chitinophagales > Saprospiraceae > JAGQXA01. The sequence continues at coordinate 2,191 of JAGQXA010000400.1, forward strand.
ACCCTTTGAATGAAGACAACGTGTTTTTCTCCGCCCCGGCGCCGGCCATCATTGAAAATGCCGCGCAGTTCGGCCTGAGCTTCCTGCCGGTCGAGAACCTGGGGATCAGCCTGACCTACCACCACGGCTTCGCCGGCGAAGTGAGCGGCCCGATGCTGAGCCCCTTCCTGATCACGGAAAGCGACCCGCTGGGACAGGTGCCACAGTCGAACATCACCAGCAAAATGACCACCGATGTGGTCTTCCTCGGTTTGTGGTACGAATTTAATTAGTAGTTTTAGTTTCGCCAGCCGTGGACAGGCCTTCTGTCTGTCCACGGCATTTATAACACCCATTGGCAAAAAACGCACCCATGAAAGAAACACCGCCAAAGATCCTCGTCCTGGGCATCGGCAACCTGCTCATGGGCGACGAGGGCGTAGGCGTTCACTTTGCGCGGGCCATGGCCGGGGAAGAACTGCCCGCAAACGTAGACGTACTGGAAGGGGGAACCGGCGGCTTCCACCTGATGGAATACTTCGAGTCGTACCCTCTCGTACTAATGGTCGACGCCACCCTCGACGGTCGCCCGGCCGGCGAGATCCGCCTGGTCGAGCCGCGCTTTTCCTCCGAATTTCCCAAAGCCCTGAGCACGCACGACATCGGTCTGAAAGACCTGCTCGAAGGGCTGCAGATCCTGGGCCGGATGCCCCGGATCTTTCTGTTTACCGTGTCCATCGACGAATTGCAGCCGATGCAACTGACCCTTTCGGAACCCGTTGCAAACGCATTGCCCGAACTGATCCGGCGGAGCAAGGAATTGCTGATCCGCCTGCAACAAGATTCATCTTTCACCTCAACAACTTCCTCCAATGGTACCGGAATTCCTTCTGCAGATTAAAGATTTCATCAGTCAACCCTGGCCCTGGTGGGTGGCAGGTCCGATGATCGCCCTGATCATGTTCCTGCTGCTCTGGTTCGGTAAGGAGTTTGGCATTTCCGCCAACTTCCGCGTGATGTGCGCGGCCGACGGCGCCGGCGACTTCGCCGATTTCTTCAAGTTCGACTGGCAGTCGCAAGGGTGGAACCTCATGGTCGCCCTGGGCGCCATGTTCGGCGGATACCTGGCCGCCCACTATTTCCTCAGTGCCGACGGCGATATCGCCCACATTTCCCAGGCGACCGTCGAGAGTCTCAAGGGGATCGGCTTCCAATACGAGCAAGGCGAGGTACCCCTCGTACCCGAGTTCTACAGTTGGGAAGCTCTATTCACGCTCCAGGGACTGCTGGTCATCGTGCTCGGCGGCTTCCTGGTCGGCTTCGGCGCGCGCTATGCCGGGGGTTGCACCTCCGGACACGCCATCAGCGGGCTATCGGCCTTGCAGTTGCCCTCCCTGATCGCAGTGATCGGGTTCTTTATGGGCGGCTTGCTCATGACCCACCTGTTTTTCCCGCTCATTTTTCACTGATGAGCAAGGGGATCAGACCCGCTCTGTGACAAATGTCACCAATTCTTTCTGGATAGTTTTTGAATATTGTTTAACCATAATCACCTAAGCGTCATGCGCTATTCGAGATATATTTTCGTAGGGATCCTATTCGGCGTCACCCTCTACAAATCGGAAGCCGTTTCCTGGTTCCGCATCTATGAAATGTTTCACTTTCAGTCCTTCCACATGTACGGGATCATTTTCTCGGCCATTGCCGCCGGCATCGTG
>JAGQXA010000047.1 GCA_020436865.1 Saprospiraceae bacterium
AGTTGGCTGGAATTGACGCTGGTGGAAGGAAAGAACCGCCAGGTGCGTCGCATGTGCGCGGCGGTGGGCTTTCCGGTGCTGCGGCTGGTGCGCTTCCGGATGGAGTTGCTCGAACTGGGCGGACTACTGCCCGGAGAAGTGCAACAGGCGCCGGCCGAGCTTATCGCCCGGATGAAAAAATAGCGGTCGGATCGCTCCGAGCGATCCGACCGCAAACTCGCGACGCAAACTCGCGACTCAAACTCGCGACTCAAACTCAAACTCAAACTCACTTCACGTAGCTCACTTCCTTCACCGCCCGGATCACCTTCTCGGGGTTCGGGAGGTATTCGTCGACCAGGGTCGGCGCGTAGGGCATGGAGGTGTCGGCGCCGTTCACACGGGTGATCGGAGCGTCGAGGTAGTCGAAGGCGTATTTCTGGATTTCGTAGGCCACTTCGGCGGAGACGCCGGCGAACGGCCAGGACTCGTCGACCACTACCAGGCGGTTGGTTTTCTTGACGGATTCGACGATCGTCTGGAAGTCGAGCGGGCGGATCGTACGCAGGTCGATCACCTCGGCGGAAACGCCTTCTTTTTCCAACTCGGCGGCGGCGTCGAGGGCGACCAGTACCATTTTATTGAAGGAGACGATGGTGACGTCGCTGCCTTCGCGGCGCACGGCCGCTTTGCCGATCGGCACGAGGTACTCGCCGTCGGGCACCATGCCCTTGTGGCCATACAGAAGTTCGGATTCCATCACACATACCGGATCTTCGTCACGGATCGCCGATTTGAGCAGTCCTTTGGCGTCGGCCGGATCGATGCAGGAGATCACTTTCAGGCCAGGGGTATTGGCCATCCAGCTCTCGAAGGTCTGTGAGTGCTGCTGCGCCAGCTGGCCGGCCGAACCCGACGGGCCGCGGAAGACGATCGGGCAGGAAAACTGACCGGCCGATTGCGACAAGGTCTTAGCGGCATTGTTCACGATCTGGTCGAAGGCCAGGACGGCAAAGTTCCAGGTCATGAATTCCACGATCGGCCGCAGGCCGTTCATGGCGGCGCCGACACCGATGCCGGCAAAGCCGAGTTCGGCGATGGGCGTATCGATCACCCGCTTGGGGCCGAATTCATCCAACATTCCCTTGCTGACCTTATAGGCGCCGTTGTATTCGCCGACCTCCTCGCCCATGAGGAAAACGGATTCGTCGCGGCGCATTTCTTCTTCCATGGCTTCGCGCAAGGCGTCGCGGAGAGCTAATTCTTTGGACATAGTCGCTATTTCGTTTTACTGCTGTTCAATGATTGGGCCAAGTGGCGGCACAAAAATAGTAAATTGCACTAATGGAAACAACGGCGGCGGGAACATGTTCTGGCAAAGCGATCGGAAGGGTATAATAGCGATCGGAACGCTTGAAGCGTTCCGATCGCTATTATAGGAACAAGTCAGTTATTTTGGAAGAGATCAGATCACGCCCTGAGCGATCACGGCGTCGGCGATCTTCACGAAGCCGGCGATGTTGGCGCCCTTGACGTAGTCGATCGAGCCATCTTCATTGCGGCCGTATTCGACGCAGGCGTTGTGAATGTCCTGCATGATGCGCAGCAGGCGCTGGTCGACCTCTTCGCGGGTCCAGGTCAGCCGCAGGCTGTTCTGGCTCATTTCCAGTCCGGAGGTGGCGACGCCGCCGGCGTTGGAGGCTTTGCCGGGCGCATAGAGGATGCGGGCCTTCTGGAAGACGTCGATGCCGGCCGCGGTGGTCGGCATGTTAGCGCCTTCGGCTACGCCGATGAAACCGTTCTTGATCAGGTTTTCGGCATCGTCGCGGTCGATCTCGTTCTGCGTGGCGCTCGGGAAGGCCAGTTCGCCCGGGAGGTTCCAGGGGTTCTCTCCTTCCAGGTAGATCAGGCCGAATTCATTGGCAAATTCCTTGATGCGGCCGCGGCGAACGTTCTTGAGGTCCATGACCCAGGCCAGTTTTTCCCGGGAAATGCCCTCCTTGTCGTA
>JAGQXA010000401.1 GCA_020436865.1 Saprospiraceae bacterium
AACAGCTGATCGTTTAGCGAGCGGGTCATTGGTCGTCGTCGTTGGTTTGAATGGTCTGGCCCGGGGCTATGGGGGTATTGACGGTCCCGAGTTGGGAAGAGGCCTGTTGCTGGATCTTGGCCACCAGCTGGTGCACGCGCACAAAGGGCAGATTGCCGAGTCCTTCGAGGATCAGGTTTGTTTCGTCGATAGTCAGGGTCAGTTTGAGCTCATCCATGGTCGATGATTGTTAGGTTGACAATTATTTCGTTTCTCCGTTCGTCGGGCGCAATTTCAGCCAGCCTTCGCGCACCTCCTGTTGCCCTTCGAAGCGGGCGATCTGCTGGAAGGGGCCGATCAACCGGCTGCGGAAAAAATGTTCGAGGGCGGCATGGTCGTTCGGGAACAGTTCCTGCAGGGGCCTGGCGCCGTTCTGCAAAGCGATGATTGCCTCTTCCTCGTCGACGGGGCTCAGCGAACCGTTGGCGATCAGGGCGTCCCAGGTGGCTACAGCCTCCTTGCCGAAGGTTTCCAGAAAGGCCTTCCGGCTCAGGTAGCCGACCGTCGAGATCTCGCGCCAGGCCTCGGGCGTGCGTTCGATCCAGGCCCAATCGAAGCCTTCTTCCTGCGGCAGGGAAATATTGACGAGGCCTTGCGGCCCGAGCACGGGTGCGGCCAGGAAGACCACCTCGATGGATCGAAGGATGTCTTTGTACAAGGCCGGGGGCAGTTCGAGGGTCTTGACGGGAAAAAAGCCCGTCGTGGCGTGAATGTTCCCGCGCGGGTCCATCAGCATGCTGAGATGAAGGCCATCGCGATCGTCGATCTGATCGCTAGGCCGGGCCTGCATGGTCAGCACCTGCGGATCGAGGGGCGAGAAATAGGTATCGCCGCGGTATCCGTTTTCGTCGTCTACCCAGAAGGCCACCAGGCCGTCGTTGAGTTTGTGGCGCTCGCCGAGCCGCAGCGGGATGTCGACGTTTTCAAAGCCCAGGGTTTCCCGTTGCACCTTTTCCTCGTCGACCACCTGCTTCAGTTCGCGCTTGAGCGGTTCCCAGCCCTGGTGTTTGACGGTTTCGCCCTTTAGCTCCACCTGCACGGAGGCGCGCACCAGGGCGAGCGGGTGGCTCATGAGCAGCGAGGTACCTTCGTAATGGTCGGAGTCGGCCGCTTCGATGTTGTCGATGCTCTGTTCCAGGCGTTCGAAGAAATGATCCATGAAAGGCTGCGGATCGTCTTTCGTCGCGACGGCCTTCCCGCAGATCCAAACCACCAGGCGGCGCAGGTGATCGTTGGCGATCCCGGCCGGCAGCACCGGACCGCTATGGCCGGGAAAGACGCGCCAGCGCCCTTCCTTATCGATATAGCCCAGGGCTTTGCCGGCCTGATCGTAGATCATCAGGCTCTCGTCGATCTCGTTGAGCAGCAACCATCCGAAAATGGGACTGGAAACAGGGTGGTCGGTCATTTCCAGCGCATCGTCGACGGAGGAAAGCCAGCGGAAATTGATCCGCGCGGGCTGTACGAAGCGCGGGCGCAGCTGGATGTCGTGATAGGTTTCTCCCCGCAAGGTCTCGGCCGCGATGGTATCCGTAGAGTACAGCCGGTTGAGCGGTAGTTCCTCGCCGCCCCGGCGGCGGATCACCTCCACTTCCTTCTTGATCCCGAAGGTGTCGACGATCCGCAGCTTCCCGAGCTTCAGGGCTCCGGAACGGATGGGGTAAAAGGGGTTGTTAGGCAATACAGAGGCGTGGTTGAACGTGCCGATCGCCCCGTTCACCTTTTCGGTAAAGGCCTGATATTCCGGGTAGCCGATCGGATCGGCGATGTCGAGCTGGAACCCGGTCTTGTACATCAGCAAGGCCTGATTGAAGCCGTCGAGCGCCTGCGACATGTACGAGGTATGGTGCAGCCGCTCATAGGCAAAGAGGGCCATGAGGAAATACCAGGATTGATAGTGAGTGGTCGGCGTCGCTTTATCGAACGTTTGGGGCGGGAAGGCCCGGAAAAAGGC
>JAGQXA010000402.1 GCA_020436865.1 Saprospiraceae bacterium
GCGGTGGATGGGCGGCCAACTCGTCGAGAAAGCCCTGAAGCTTGGCAGCTTCCTGTTGGAAGCCTCGGTAGCTGACCTTCCCCGTAGCCGACACGTGTTTGTTCAGGAGCTCATTCCAGGCCTGGGTGGAGGGGATCTGCGGGCCGCTTTCCACAACCACCGGAGGGGGTGGGGGAGGGGCGACTTCGACTACGGCTGTTTGCGGCTCCTCCTGCTTCACCGGAGCAGGGGCCGGTGGAGGCGACTCTGGTTTTTCCTTGGTTTGGTCTTTCGCTTCCAGGGGGCGCGGCGAGGCTTTGGGGGCCGCCGGCGCCGGCGTAGGCGCCGCTTCGGTGACGCTTTCCGGGGTTTCGGGCGACGGAACGGCTTCCGGCGCGGGATCGGAAGTGGTATCGGCCACCGGCTGTACGATCGGCGAACGGTCGTTTTCGGGCTCGGGCTTCGATTGGCAGGCGAGCGTGGCGCTCAGGAGGCCTAGCAGGAGAAGAGCGTTTTTCAACATCATGACATTTTGCTTCGGTACAAGAATAACTGTTTTGTCCGCCAAAAAGATGTGCGGGTCCGGGGATTTGTTTGCCGTCGTTCGCGCGGCGAATTCGTTCCGGCTGCCGGTGAAAATCGGAAAATTAGTAGCTTTGCCTCAAATACGCAAAAACATGAGGTTTGTCGTGGCAGGGATTCTCCTGCTTTGCAGTGGCGCGGTCGTGGGGCAGGCGATCAACGACGAGTTGTTCGAGTTGTACGACCATGGTCTGTACGAAGAGGCGATCCGTTTGGCTTCGGCGCCAGAAGAGCTCGATGCACAGGGGCGGTTCTACCTCGGGCTCTGTTATTTCAGCTTGTCGGACGACGAAACGGCGATCCAATGGTTCGATCGGGCGCTCCAACTCGATCCCGATCTGGCGCCGGCCTATTTTTTCAAAGGGAACGCGCTGATCTATCTCTCCAGGCCGCAGGAGGCACTTCGGCAATTCGAAGAAGCGATCGGCCGCGAGCCCGGGGTAGCCGATTATCAGGAAGCCCGGGGCAATGCCCTGTACCATCTCGGGCAAAAGGAAGAAGCCATCGCGAGCTACGAAGCGGCGGTAGCGCTCGACGGTTGTCCGAACTCCGCCTTTCTCATGCTTGGGCGGGCCTATCACGAGGGCGGTTACCCGCAAAAGGCGCTGGAAACCTACTATCGCGCGCTCGGCCATCTGGAGCCGACCGAAGATGCGTACGGGGAATGTCTGTTCAATATCGGACTGCTCCAATATCTCCAGGAGGATTACGCCGATTCGGAAAAGGCCTTTCTCGACCTGCTTGAACTTCGTCCGGACCACTATCACGCCATTGCCAAGCTGGTGCAGGTGTACTACGCCGAAGGCGCCACCGAAAGAGGCGAGGCCTTGAAAAAGGAGCTCTACGGCGCCTATCAGCGCGACGAACTACCGGGCCCGATGCAGAAGGAAGGCTTCTGTTTCGATCAATTCCTATGGGAGGGCAAGCGGGTGTACGCCTTTGAAAAGTTCGAGGAGCCCACGGGGCTGTACTATAAACACGTTTTCTACGTGACCGACGAGGAAGACCGGGTGGAGGCCACGGTGCAAACCGAGCACAGCCACGCCGTGGTCATGGTCGGCAAGAAATACGTGCTGGGAAAGACCGAAGGCGCCCGGCATTATACCTATTTCGAACACCTCTTCGACGAGCAGTTCGAATATGCGGATCTGAAAAAAGCCGTACTGAAAGTGCTGAAGGGAAAATCGAAACCCAGTAGTTCCGTTTATTTAGGTGGAAAGTAGCGACAAAGCCGGAGCGACACAACCTCCGCGCAGACCGTTGGCGTCTTTGATGCGTACGCCCCGCAAGCTCGATCATTTTAAAGGAAGTTTATGTCGGTATTGGTGCAGAACCTGACCAAGGTTTACGGAGAACAGAAAGCCGTCGACGGCGTGAGTTTTACCGCCCGAAAGGGCGAGGTGCTGGGGTTCCTGGGGCCGAACGGGGCCGGCAAGACCACCACGATGAAGGTCTTGACCACCTTCATCCCTCCAACCGGCGGCAAGGCGGCCGTCTGCGATTTCGACGTGGAGGAAAACCCGATGGAGGTGCGTCGCCGCATCGGCTATCTACCGGAGCACAACCCGCTTTACAAGGAGCTGTACGTGCAGGAATATCTGCTGTTCATTGCCGGCTTGCACGGCATCCGGAACAAGTCGCAGCGGGTGGCCGACATGATCGAGCTGACCGGCCTGACGCGCGAGCAGAAAAAGCCCATCGGCGCCCTGTCGAAAGGTTACCGGCAGCGGGTCGGCCTGGCGCAAGCGATGATGCACGACCCGGAAGTGCTGATCCTCGACGAGCCCACTTCGGGCCTCGATCCGAACCAGTTGGCCGAGATCCGCGCCGTGATCAAGCAGTTGGGCGCGGAGAAGACCATCATTTTTTCCACCCACATCATGCAGGAAGTGCAGGCGCTTTGCGACCGCGTTCTGATCATCAACAAGGGCCGGATCGTAGCCGACGACCCCATCGACCAGTTGCGGCGGCGCATTCGCGGAGAGGCGGTGCTGACCGTCGAATTTGCCAAGGCAATCGACCGGGCCGCCCTGGAAAAGATCCCCGGAGTGGATGCAGTGACCGCTATGGGCGAACGCCGCTTCCAGCTGATCGCCGCCGCTCAGCGCGATGTCCGGGAAGCCGTATTTCACTTTGCGGTCGAACAGCAGACGCCCTTGCTGGAAATGCAACAGGAAGCCTTCAGCGTCGAAGATGTGTTCCAACGACTGACCCGCTCCTGATCGCTCATCCATAACTTTCGAACTATGTACTTCCTGCTTCGGTCCATTTCTTGCGTGTGTCTGCTCCACTTCTTCGCCGGCCTATCCGGTCAGGAACCGGTAGCGGTGACCAAGAACTTTGCCTTTGCCGACGGAGTGTATCTCAGTTTTGCCGAATTTCAGGAAAACCGCCCCAGCTATCGCTGGACCGACCTCAAGAGCAGCCTGTTCACCAATCCGCAGACCTTCCTGACGCAGATCGAATTCCTGAAGCTGAAGGAAGAGGGGAACCGGCCCGTGCCGCTCGATTCGGTGTGGGGGCTGTGCCTGGGCGGCATTCCATACGTGCGCCTGCCGCAGGGAGCGGTCGACAAGGAATTGCCTACCTTTGCGGGGCTGCAGGTGCGCGGGAAGATCTGCTATTTCGTCTTTTCGCGGCCCGAATTGCGGCGTATTCCCATGTCGGCCTACAATCCGCTGACCGGAAGGCCCTTCCGCAGCGGACTGGTCGATCGCTGGGAGGAGGTCGAGCACCCGATGATGCTGCACTTTCAAACGGGCGAGGTGGCACGCCTGACGGTGGATAACTTTCTGCAATGGATCGACGACGACGAGCGTTTGCAGGAAACCGTGCGCGAACTCGAGGCCGGCGAGGCCCAGGAGAAACTATTCAAGTGCCTGTTGATCTACGACGACCGCAACCCGGTGTTCGTGCCGGCATCCGATAATCAGTAAATAACGGAACGTTTTCATGCTCAGCATTTATTACAAGGAGATCAGCGTATTCTTCAGCTCGTTCATCGGCTACATCGTGATCGGCGTGTTCTTGCTCGTGATGGGCGTGATCATGTGGTGGCTGCCGGATTTCAGCTTGCTGGAGTCGAACTATGCCACGCTCGACCAACTCTTCAACATCGCCCCGATGATCTTCGCCTTTTTGATCCCGGCCGTGACGATGCGCTCGTTCGCCGAAGAGCATCAAACCGGCACGATCGAACTGCTGGCGACACGGCCGGTCTCCGACCTGCAGATCGTGGTCGGCAAGTTCCTGGCCAGCCTCACCCTCGTATTTTTCGCCCTGCTGCCCACTCTCTTGTACTACTTCTCGGTGTATCAGTTGGGCGTACCCAAGGGCAACATCGATTCGGGCGCCGTGTTCGGGTCGTATCTGGGGCTGATCTTCCTGGCGGGGGCCTTTGTGTCGATCGGCATCTTCGCCTCCTCGCTGACCAACAATCAGATCGTTGCCTTTGTGCTGGCTTTTTTCTTGTGCTTTTTCGTGCACTGGGGCTTCTTTTTCTTTAGCAAGCTGCCCGTTTTCGTCGGGCGTTTCGACGATGTCGTGCAAATGCTGGGCATCGACTATCACTACGCGGCGATCAGCCTGGGGGTGGTCGACACGCGCGACGTACTGTACTTCATTTCGCTCATCGCCTTGTTCATCATGCTGACGCTGACCTCGCTGGATCGGCGCAAGTGGTAATCGACCGGAAGAAAATCTAGGAATCACGTGGCCAAAGCAAAAGCATCCAAACTGAAATTGTCCGGGAAACGCGCCCAATCGTTCGCCCGTCTGGGGGCCTTTCTCGCCTTGATCGTCTTTGTCAACATCCTGGGCAATATGGCGCACGGCCGCCTCGACCTGACCGAAGAGAACCGCTTCACCCTTTCGGAGCCGACGGTCGACCTGCTCAAGCAACTCGACGAGCCGGTTTTCGTACAGGTCCTGCTCGAAGGCGAGTTTCCGGCGGGCTTCAAGCATCTGCAGCGGTCGACGCGCGAGATGCTCGACGACTTCCGCAATGAGGCGAGCAGCTTTCAGGGCCGTGGCAAGGGGTTGAGCCTGGGGCAGCGCATCAAGGCCTTCTTCAACTTTCTGGGGAATGACGTCAATCTCGAATACGAGTTCGTCGACCCCAACCTGGGCAGCGTCGAAGAGATCAACCAACGCCGCGAACAACTGGCCAAAGACGGCATCGTGCCCACCATCTTCCGGCTGAAAGACGTCGAAGGCACCGAGGAAAAACTCATTTACCCCTACGCCATCTTCAACTACAAGGGCCGCAGCGTGCCGGTCAATTTGCTGGAAAATCAGCCGGGACTGAACCAGGACGAAAAGATCAACCAGTCGGTCACCTTGCTGGAGTACAAGTTCGCCAACGCGATTCAGAAGCTCCTGCTCGAGCGCAAGCGCGTGATCGCTTTCACCACCGGCCATGGCGAGCTGGAGGAACTGCAGACCAAAGACTTGTCGAACACCCTGCGGACCTACTACGACGTTGGCCGTTTTCATCTCGACAGCAATTACCAGGTACCCTCGCAGATCGACCTGCTGATCGTGGCCAAACCGCGCGGACCGTTCAGCGACCGCGACAAGTTCAAACTCGATCAGTACGTGATGAACGGGGGCAAGATCCTCTGGCTCATCGACCGCCTGGATGCCGAGCTCGATAGCCTGGCGGTGCGCGACCCCTTTGTGCCGACCGATTATCCGACGAACCTCGAAGACCTGCTGTTCAAGTACGGCGCCCGCGTCGAACCGAATCTCGTGCTGGACCTGCAATGTTCGTCGATCCCGCAGGTCATCGGCATGCAGGGCGGCAATCCTCAGATCGAGCTCTTTCCCTGGTTTTATCACCCGGTCGTCACGCCGCGCTCCGATCATCCGATCGTCAAGGGGCTCGATCAGATCAACCTGTTCTTTCCCAGCCGGATCGATACCATCCGTACGAAAACGGAGGTCGCCAAGACCATCCTCCTGACCACTTCGGAGTACAGCCGGGAGCAGTATTCGCCCGTGCGGCTGACCTTCGACATTCTGCGTTACGAACCGGATCCGGCCCAGTTCAAGAAGCCGTTCCTGCCGGTGGCCGTACTGCTGGAAGGGCAATTCCCCTCCCTGTACGAGAACCGGGTGACCGACGAGATGCTCGAAGGCCTCCGGCAACTCGGCATGGAATATAAAACGGTGAGCGAACCGACCGGCATGCTGGTCGTTTCCGACGGCGATATCGCCGCCAATTTCATCACCAACCCGGAAACGCGCGGAGTCATGCCGCTGGGCTACAACCGCTACGAACGCCGGCAGTATGCCAACAAGGATTTTCTGATCAACTCCATCGAATACCTGCTCGACGAAGGCGGCGTGATCGAGGCCCGCGGCAAGGATATCAAGCTGCGCCTACTCGACACGGTGAGGGCGCAGTCGCAAAAAACGCTCTGGCAGTTGCTCAACATCGGGACGCCCCTGCTTTTCCTGGCCCTGTTCGGCTGGGGATTCAACTATTACCGGAAAAATCGGTTCGCAAAATAAAAAGCTATGAAAAACAAGACGCTATTGTACCTCCTCCTCTTCCTGGCGTTGGGCGCCGGCTCTGTCTGGCTGCTGAGTTCGCAAGACGAGGGCAAATCTACCTACAACGCCTGGGAACGCGACTTCAAGGTCGAGCAGACCGACGAGATCCAGAAGATCTTCCTGGCCGATCGAAAAGGCAATACGACCCAACTCGAACGCGAAGGCGATCACTGGATCTACAACGGCAAGTACCGGGCCAATCCCAACGTAGTGGGCAACCTCCTCGAGGTAATCCGGCTGGTCGAGATCAAGTACATCCCTCCTCAGGCGGCCATCGAGCCGATGGTCAAAGACCTCGCCACCCAGGGCATCAAGGTAGAGATCTACGGCGCGGCCGACAAACTGCTCAAAGCCTACTATGTGGGCGGCACGACCGCCGATGAACGAGGCACCTTCATGATCATGGATGGTTCGGACATGCCGTACGTCACCTCCATTCCGATCATGGAAGGCGGCCTGCGCGTGCGCTACGCGGTCAAGGGCGATCAGTGGCGCGACAAAACGGTGTTCGGCTACGACCCGGAAACGATCACCTATGTGAGCGTCGAATATCCCAAGCAAAAGAGCAAATCGTTCGTACTGGAACGGGCTGCCGGCGGATATTCCGTCAAGCCTTATTTCGATGTCACTCCGCCGAGCACTACGCCCTACCGGCAGGGCAGCGCCGAAAACTACCTGACGGGCTTCCAACGGGTCATCGCCGAGGCCTTCGAGAACCAGAATCCGCTGCGCGACACCATCACGCAACGCGTGCCCTTTTGCGTGATCGAGCTGCGTACGTCCGATGGCAACGCGCGCAAATTCACCTTCCATCCGGTCACCGAGCGCAATTCTCCCACCAACGCCCCGATACCGGTCATCGAAAGTTACCTGGTCGATATCGAACCCGACGGCGATTTCGTGCTGCTGCAGCACAATCTGGTCAAACAGATATTGCGACCGTACGAGCATTTTTTTTAGGGTCCCTGCGCCCAATCAACCAATCCCCTAATCATCCAATAAGCTATGAAACATCACCTTCCCCTCCTGGCCCTTGCCATCGCCTTGCTGACCTTTAGCGGCGCCCGGCCGGCCGACATGGAAACCTGGGGCTTCTTCGGCCATCGCCGCATCAACCGGCTGGCGGTGTTCACCCTGCCGCCCGAGATGATCGGGTTTTTCAAACAACACATCGAATTCGTCACCGAGCATGCCGTCGATCCCGACAAGCGGAGATATGCGACCCGCCACGAGGCCGTGCGGCATTATATGGACATGGACCACTGGGGCGTCTATCCCTTTCCGGAAATACCGCGCAACTGGCTGGACGCCCTGGCGCAGTACACGGAGGTGAGGCTCGTCGATACCGCCGGCGATACGACCTGGCTATGGGGTAACGGCAAGCCGGCGCCGGTCGACGACGACGCCTACCGTGCCTTCTTCCGCGAGCGGCTCCAACCGCAGTACTACGAAGACCACTGGACGCTCTCTTGTGCCGATCTGGAAAGTCTGGGGCAGGAGGTGGATAATTGTGCCGAAGTGCTGGCGGTCGACCGCTTTTCCGAGTATGGCATCCTTCCGTATCACCTGGCGCAGATGCAAGGTCGCCTGACCGAGGCCTTCCTGCAGGGCGAGCCCGGCAGGATCCTGCGCCTGGCGACCGAAATGGGCCACTATATCGCCGATGCACATGTGCCCCTGCACACAACCGAGAATTACAACGGGCAACTGACGAACCAGCTGGGCATCCATGCTTTCTGGGAAAGCCGCCTGCCCGAACTCTTCGCCGACGAGGAGTACGATTTCTTCGTGGGGCCGGCCGAATACCTGCCCGATCCGTCCGGGTACTACTGGGACGTGGTGCTGAGCAGTCATCGACTGGTGGACTCCGTGCTGGCCATCGAGCGGGACCTGAGCCAAACGTTTCCGCAAGACCTGCAGTATTGCTATGAAGAGCGCCTCGACCGCACGGTGCGGACCCAGTGCCGCGAATACGCCCGGGCCTATCACGAACGTCTGTCCGGTCAGGTCGAATCGAGGATGCTGGCGGCCATTCGCGCCGTGGGCAACGCCTGGTACACCGCCTGGGTCGACGCCGGCAAGCCAAACCTGCCGGGCAGAGAGGAGGTCGCCTGGAAAGATCAGGAAGAACAGGAAACGCTGGATCGCGCCTACCGGGAGGGAGAACAGAAAGGCCGCAGCCACGAGTAGGAAGGATCCAAGGATCCAGGGATCCTTGGATCCTTCTTGCTTACTCTTCTTTTACCACATCTCCACGCTGATAGCCGCTGCCTGATTGGATCGAGCAGAGCGAGGCCTTGCCATCGCCGACGTTGTTGTCGACGACCTTGATCTGGCCGACCTTGGAGTCGACGGTGCCGAGGGAGAGCCCCGTATCGGGATCGACGAGCTCTTCGCCGGGGCGATACACGGTGAATGTTTCGCCGACCTGTACGCCGTCGCGGGCGCCGGAGTTGATATAGACCTTGCCGCTGGCTTCGGTAACCACCTTGGCGGCCCAGCTCACTTTATCGGAATTCTTGGTGACGAGGCCGACGACGTCTTCGATGGCATTGCGGGCTGCTTTGCCGACGATCGACTGGTTGAACTCATTTTCGTTCTCGAAGCCGATACTGCCCCTGGAGACGGAGGCGCTCGGAGCGCGCTTGGTCTTCCGGATGTTCTCGGCAGCGATGATCTCGCCGGTGGAGGTATTGACCATGCGCACGTCCATACCGACGGCGGCCGATTGCATGCCCAGGCCGACGCGGGTGCGGTCGACCCGCACATCGGTATCGCTCTTGTTGTAACCGAATTCGGTCACGGCGCCCATCACGGCGAGTTCGACGCCCAGCACCTTGCCGATCTCTGCGGCGCTTTCCGGCGTGACGATCCCGGAGGCGCCGAGGTCCTGTTCGCGCAGGAGCTCATCGAGTTCCTGGCGCTCCAATACGGTATATTGGCCCGTTTTGACCAGCTCGGTGATGACCATGTCGCTCATCCCTTCGCCGACGGTTCGCTGGCCCCACCAGCTACGGCCATTGTCGGTCTTGTCGTCGAAAATGAATACGGCGACCCGTTTCTTTTTACCCTCCTTTTGGGCAAGCAGGGGGGCGGAAAAGTGAACGACGGTGATCAACAACAGGAATTGCAGGAGGAATTTCATGGAAGCTTGATTTATGGGTTAAGAAGGAGAAGTTGCCATCGTAGCGAAGGTAGTAAATCCGTCGCGGAAGTGCTTTGCTAATAGGAGTTCAAAATTGCCCGGGTTCCACATTTCGGCCGGTTTCGGGAGAACGACCGCATCCGCAAGGAGCTGACGAAAAATCCCCCTCGAAATTCACCAGACTAGCGGCTTTGCGCCTACCTTTGCGGCATGGAAAAACAAAGCGTTAGCTGGCTGACCAGCCTGAAGGGCATGGCCATGGGCATTGCCGAGGTCATCCCCGGCGTTTCGGGTGGAACGATCGCCTTTATCACGGGTATTTACGAACGACTGATCAACTGCATCAAGGCCTTTGGCCCCGAGCTTTTTGTCGCCCTGCGGCAGGGTGGCCTGCGGGCCGGCTGGCAGGCCGTCGACGGCGCCTTCCTCACGTGGTTGCTGGGGGGCATGGCGGTCGGGGTCGTCTCCGGCGTATTCGGCGTATCGCACCTGCTGGAGAACTATCCGCCGGTGATCTGGGCTTTCTTCTTCGGCCTGATCGTCGCCTCCGTCATCTACATTGGCCGGCAGGTGGGGCGCTGGGGCGTGATCGAGATTATCGGCCTGCTGGCCGGAACGGCGCTGGCCTATTGGATCACCGTGGCTTCGCCGGCTCAGGGTCCCGACACCTGGTGGTTCATTTTCCTGTCGGGCATCATCGCGATCTCCGCCCTCATCCTGCCCGGTATTTCCGGCAGTTTCATTCTGCTGCTGATGGGCATGTACACGGTTATCATCCCGGCCGTGAAGGGCTTGCTGGAAACCCGTGAAGGCCAATACCTGAGCACCGTGGTCTTCTTCGCTCTCGGCTGTTTGGTCGGACTGGCCACCTTTTCCCGCGTGCTGTCGTGGACCTTCCGCAACTATCGAAGCCTGACGCTGGCGACCTTGACCGGTTTCATGCTCGGATCGTTGAACAAGATCTGGCCCTGGCGCAACGTGCTGGAATATCGCACCAACAGCAAGGGACTACAAGTGCCCTTCCTGGAAGAGAATGTACTGCCTGCCGACTATGCCGGAGAGCCGTTCGTACTCCTGGCCGTGGTCATGGCGCTCGTCGGTTTTGCTTCCGTATTCCTCATCGAACGCTTTGCCGTCGAGGAAACGCCCTAAAGCGCATCCGCCCCCTCTTTCATCTTTCTACTTTCATCTTTCTACTTTCTACTTTCATCTTTCTACCAAAAATGGCACAGCTCTACGGCCTGATCGGTTATCCGCTCTCTCATTCCTTCTCGCAGCGTTACTTTGCCGGGAAGTTTGCCGACGAGGGATTGACCGCTTGCCGCTACGAGTTATTTCCGCTGCAGCGGATCGATGAATTGCCTGCGCTATTGGCCGCACATGGCGATCTGGTCGGGCTCAACGTGACCATTCCCTACAAAGAAAAGGTTCTGGAATATCTGGACGAACTCGATCCGGCAGCGGCGGAAATCGGAGCCGTCAACGTCATTCAGATTCGCAACGGCTACCTGAAAGGTTACAACAGCGATGCCCTTGGATTCGACGAATCCTTGTCGGGCTGGCTGCCTGCCGGGGAAATGCGGGCCCTGGTCCTGGGTTCCGGTGGAGCCTCGAAGGCGGTGTGCTGGGCTTTGCGCAAGCGGAAGATCGCGTACCGGCTGGTTTCCCGGCGCCCGCAAGGCGGCGAACTGTCTTACGAACAACTGAACGCCGGCCTTCTTGCCGAACACCGCCTGATCGTCAATACCACGCCGCTGGGGATGCAGCCCGAAGTATCGAGCTGCCCCCCCATTCCGTATTCTTTTTTGGAGGCAAAACACTATCTTTATGATCTGGTGTACAATCCCGAGGAAACCACTTTTTTGAAGCTCGGAGCGGCCCGGGCTTGCCAAACCAAGAACGGGCTGGAAATGTTGTACAGACAGGCAGAGAAGGCTTGGCAGATTTGGCAATCAGCCCTTTGACAACCATACTATAAACCGATCCACCTACCCATGAAAAAAGAAGGAAAACCAGTCAACGAAACCTTGCAGGCCCTGCAAAAGGCCATGGAGGAATCCAAAGCAAGACCCGCGAACGGCAAACCGGTCGTAGACTTCTCCAACACGGAGAACGCCTTTGTCGACAAAACCGATGAAGAACTCAAGAAGGCCCTCTGGCTGTTCAAGATGATGAACAAGCGGTGGCTGGTCGAGATCGGCTCGAAGGTGGGCCTGGCCGCCATCCGGATGCGCCTGCCTTTCGTCGATAGCATCGTCAAGAAAACCATCTTCGAGCAGTTCTGCGGAGGAACCACCCTGCTGGAATCACAGAATACGATCGAAAGGCTCTACCGGCATCATGTGCTGACGATCCTCGACTACGGCGCAGAAGGCAAGGAAACGGAGGAAGACTACAACCTTACCATGAACGAAACCATTCGGGCGCTGGAATTCGCCGCTACCCACGAGAGCGTACCGATGGTCAGTTCGAAGATCACCGGCCTGGCGCCGAATGCCCTGCTCGAAAAGATCCAGCAGTCGGAACCTCTTTCCGACGAAGACGAATACGAATTCGAAAACCTCAAGAAACGCATCGACTCCATCTGCCATACCGCCTCCAAGCGCGGCATGTCGATCTCCTTCGATGCGGAGGAAAGCTGGATCCAGGATACGATCGACTTTCTCGTCAACATGATGATGGAGCGCTACAATACCGAACGGGCCGTGGTATACAATACCTATCAGCTCTACCGGCACGACCGCCTGAAGTACCTGATCGACTCTTACAACGAGGCCCGGAACAAGGGCTATGTGCTCGGCGCCAAGCTGGTGCGCGGCGCTTATATGGACAAGGAACGCGACCGGGCCGCCCGAATGGGCTATCCTTCGCCCATCCAGACCAATAAGGCCGCAACCGACGATGCCTACAACACGGCTATCCGCTTCTGCGTCGACCACTACGAACACATCGCCTCCGTCAACGCCACGCACAATGCCGAAAGCTGCCTGCTGGAGGCCCGCCTGATCGAAGAACGGAAATTGCCGAAGGATCACCCCCATCTCAACTTCAGCCAACTGTACGGCATGAGCGATCAGATCACCTTCAACCTTGCGGAAGCGGGCTACAACGTGGCTAAATACGTACCCTATGGCGCAGTGAAAGAGGTGGTGCCTTACCTGATCCGCCGCGCTCAGGAGAACTCCTCGGTGACCGGCGATATGAGCCGGGAGCTCGACCTCATCAGCCGGGAGGTAAAACGCCGGGGCCTCTCCTGACGGAAACATTGAGGTCTGCCAATTGTTACCCTCTTGGTAGCCCAAGGGCTATCGGCCATTACTTTCACCAAGGCATTCCAGATGAGTTCCGATCCCCTTCAGGAAAACGAAATTGAATTTACCCTCGACGATCAGGTCGACAACAAGCAGCTCCAGGCGGTAGAAGACGTCTTGCCGACCCACCTGAACATCCTGCCGCTGGCCCAGCGGCCGGTCTTTCCAGGGTTGGCCCTGCCCATGACGTTCTCCGGAAAGCAAAATGTGGCGGCCATCAAGCAGATCGCAGAAAAGGAACAAGGCTTAGTCGGCCTCGTGCTGGCCAAGGAGTACGATCAGAACGAGCCCGATGAGTCCGAGCTGTACGAGGTGGGCACGGCCTTCAAGATCCTGCGCATTACGCCGATCGCTCCCGAAACGGTGCAGGTGATCGGCCAGGGGCTCAAACGCTTTCGCAAGCGCAAAGTAGTGCTGGTTAAGCCCGCCCTGCGCTGGGAGGTCGATTATCACAGCGATCCGAAAACCAAGATCGGTCCCGAACTGCGGGCATACATGATGGCCATCAGCTCGGAGATCAAGAGTCTGCTGCAACTCAATCCGCTCTTTCAGGAGCAGGTGAACCTCGTCGTTTCCCAACTCAACTACGAGGCTCCCGGGCGCACCATCGATGTTATTTCCAACCTCCTGTCCGCCGATAGCGAACAACTGCAAGGCCTTCTGGAAACATTCGACCTCCACGAACGGGCCAACCTGCTGTTGCGCCTGATCAAGGAAGAGTTGGAGGTAGCCCGCATTCAAAAGAAGATCCAGGACCAGATCAGCGAAACGGTCAACCAGCAGCAAAAGGAGTTCTTCCTCCGCCAGCAGCTCGAGGCCATCAAGAAAGAACTGGGCATCGAAAAGGACGACAAGGAGTCGGAGGTCGAAAAACTCGAGCATAAACTGGCCGAAAAGGAGTTGCCGGAGGAGGCGCTCAAAGTGGTCAAGGAAGAGCTCAATAAGCTGCGAACCCTTAGCGTGCAGTCGCCCGAGTTTAACGTGACCCGCTCCTACCTCGAGCTGATCGCCGAGCTGCCCTGGGGCGCCTATTCCGAAGACATCGAAGATATCAAGCGGGCGCGGGTCGTGCTCGACCAGGATCACTATGGCCTTGAAGACGTCAAGGAACTCATCCTCGAGTTTCTCAGCACCGTGATCAAACGGGGCAAGATCGCCGGTTCGATCATCTGCCTGGTCGGCCCGCCGGGCGTAGGCAAAACCTCGATCGGCAAGAGCGTGGCCGATGCGCTCGGCCGCAAGTTCTTCCGCTTTTCGGTAGGGGGGATGCGCGACGAAGCCGAGATCAAAGGCCACCGCCGCACCTATATCGGCGCCATGCCCGGTAAGCTGATCCAGAGCCTCAAACGGGTCGGCACTTCCAATCCGGTCGTGAT
Organism: Saprospiraceae bacterium; assembly: GCA_020436865.1. GTDB lineage: Bacteria > Bacteroidota > Bacteroidia > Chitinophagales > Saprospiraceae > JAGQXA01. Next base: position 13,950 of record JAGQXA010000402.1, read on the forward strand.
GCTCGACGAGATCGACAAGATCGGCAACAGCTTCCGGGGCGATCCGGCCTCCGCCCTGCTCGAAGTGCTCGATCCCGAACAGAATTCCAGCTTCCTCGACCACTACCTCGACATTCCCTACGACCTGTCGAACGTGCTCTTCATTACCACGGCCAATCAACTGGATACGATACCCGGGCCATTGCTGGACCGCATGGAAGTCATCCGCCTATCCGGCTATGTGCTCGAAGAGAAGGTGGAGATCGCCCGGCAACACCTCCTTCCGAAGCAATTGGAGGAGCACGGCTTCGAACCCGACGAGATCCGGTTTTCCGAAGAGGCGATCCGCCTGATCGTCGAAGAATACGCCAGGGAGGCCGGGGTGCGCAATCTCGAAAAACAGATCCGCAAGATCATCCGCAAGGTCAACCTCCGGCTGGCCGAGCAGGAAGAGCTGTCGTTCGAGGTCGGACCGGAGGAGGTCGCCGAGTACCTGGGGAAACCCATCTACCGCACGGAGAAGTTGTACGACCGGCCGATCCCGGGGGTCGTGCTCGGACTAGCCTATACGGCCTTCGGAGGAGCAACGCTCTATGTCGAGGCCAATGCCATTCACGCCAAGAATGCCGGGTTCAAACAAACCGGGCAACTGGGCAGCGTGATGCAGGAATCGGCCCAGATCGCCTATAGCTACATCCGCTCCAAGCTGGGAGAGTCGACAGCTGGCGACGATTTTTTCGAAAAACATCAGATCCACCTGCACGTGCCCGCCGGCGCGACCCCGAAAGACGGCCCGTCGGCCGGAATCACCATGGCCCTCGCCCTGTACTCCCTGGCCACCGGGAAGGCGATACAGGATGGCATCGCGATGACCGGCGAGCTGACCCTGACCGGCAAGGTATTGCCCATCGGCGGCGTGAAGGAGAAGACGATCGCCGCCCGGCGGGTCGGCATCGAGCAGCTGATCTTTCCGGTAGACAATCGCAAAGACTTTGAAGAACTTCCCGATTATATTCGCGAAGGATTGACCGTGCATTTTGCCGACTATTTCGACGACGTACTGAAAGTAGCCTATCCCGCATGAAACAACTCAAGCTCAAGCCCAAGAAAGAGGTCGCCGTACAACGCTTCCATCCCTGGGTGTTTTCCGGCGCCGTGGCCCCGACCGACGACCGGCCGGCCGATGGCGAACTGGTCGAACTGTTCGATCACCAGGGACGCTTCCTGGCGATCGGCCACTATCAGGAAGGAAGCATCAGCCTGCGGATCCTGACCCACCGGCAGGAGCCGGTCGATCAGGCCTTCTGGTTGGAACGCCTGCGCAATGCGTTCGAATACCGGCGCCAGCTCGGATTGGCGGAAGGCAAAGAGACCGATTGCTACCGGCTCGTGCACGGCGAAGGCGACGGTCTGCCCGGCCTGATCATCGATGTATATCGACAAACCGCCGTGGTGCAATGCCACTCGATCGGCATGCATCAGGCCAGGGAAGATATCGCCGCCGCTTTGATGGGCCTCTATGGCCAGAGCCTGCTGGCGGTCTATGACAAGAGCAAGGAAAGCCTGCCCACCCAATACGCCGAAACCGTCGCGAACGGATATTTGCAGGGAAGCGCCGTCGCAGAGGCAGCGATCGTGATGGAAAACGGCCACGCCTTCCGGGTAGATTGGGAGGGAGGGCAGAAGACGGGCTTTTTCCTCGATCAGCGCGACAACCGGGCCCTCGTCGGCCGGTACGCCGATGGCAGGAAGGTGCTCAATGCCTTTTCCTACAGCGGCGGGTTTTCCGTCTATGCCCTGGCCGCCGGCGCCTTGCAGGTCGACTCGGTCGATGTGTCGAAAAAGGCGATCGAGCTGGCCGAACAGAACGTCGAACTAAACGATCTGCCGGCCGGCCGCCACCGGGGCATCGCGGCCGACGTCATGCATTACCTCCGCCATACCGAAGAACGCTACGACCTGATGGTCGTCGATCCGCCCGCCTTTGCCAAGAGTATCAAGAAGCGGCATACTGCCGTACAGGCCTACAAGCGGCTCAACGCCGAGGCCCTGCGCCGCATCGAGCCGGGAGGCTTGTTGTTTACGTTCTCCTGTTCGCAGGTGGTCGATGTAGACCTGTTCTACCACACCATCGTGGCGGCGGCCATCGAGGCGGGCCGGCGGGTGCGGGTGATGCACCGCTTGTCGCAGCCGCCCGACCATCCGGTCAGCTTGTTCCATCCGGAAGGGAGCTATTTGAAGGGGCTGGCGTTGGAAGTGGAGTAAGCCTAGGCGGTTACGGTTAGCGTTTCGCTCCAGTCGCTGTCTTCATAGATCCCTTCGCCCACCGCTTTGCAACGGACGTAGTAGTTCATTTTCAGTGCTTTATAGGCCATTGACTGGGCTAATCGGATGCCCAAAGTGGCCAGGCTGATCTCCGTTCTCTCCGTTTTAAAGGGATCGGGTTTGATGAAATTCTCCGTAAGAAAACTGACTTCCAGTTCGTATTGCTTGGCGCCATGCACGGCATCCCAAACGACTTTCTTCACGCCTAGTTTTTCCTCCAGGCGAAGTTTTGGAGGTTTGAGCGACAGGGAAACCGAAGGAGGGTCGAGCTTGACGACATTGCTCCAATCACTGTCGTTCCAGGATTGACCGGTTTCGACTTTGACCCGGAAATATTCGGTCAGCAGGGCGGTCATGCCGAACCGGCCGGTTCGCAGCGGATCGCGTGGGAAAAAGGAGGTTTCCGGGCCTTGGTACACGAC
>JAGQXA010000403.1 GCA_020436865.1 Saprospiraceae bacterium
GCGACCGTTTCAGGAATTTGAATCCGCACATGCCGTCGGAAAAGCCCACCTGCAGATACCATCGCAGGATCCGGTTAAAGGCCCGCGAGCTGATCTCGCGTTTAAGGGTGCGGCCGATCACCCGGCTATGCGGATGTAGCCGGGTGGCGTACACCAGGTCGTACCCACCTTCGGTCAGCGCCCGGTAGGCCTCCGGAAAATGATCGAGGTCGGTAGCCAGGTCGAGGTCCATGTACCCCACGATGTCGGCTTGCGATTGCGACCAGGAGGTTTTCAACGCCAGTCCGACGCCCTTTTTGGGTACTTTTACCAGGGCGACTCCTTCCAATTCTTCGACCAGTTTGCCCGCGATCGCAGGCGTATCGTCGGTCGAGCCGTTGTCGGCGATCACGATCTGCCATTGGGTGGGATCGGGAAAATGCTCGTGCAGAAAGGCGTAAAGGATCCGCACCTGCCGGTCGAGCGTCGCTTCCTCGTTCAAAACCGGAATCGTTACATCGAAGGTCATGTTGAGCGGTTTGGATGCAAAGAAACGATTTTCTTAGCGCTTCCGATGGGTTCTTCCCTGCTCCTGTTTGCCCAAATTTTCTTTACTTTGTAGAGATTTCATTAGCGTTCATCGAAACCGTTTCACGGAAGTGGAACAATGATCCTTAAATTACCATTGTAGTTGCTGATGGCAAAGATGTTAAAGAACCTCAAATCGCTTTTTATCGTCGAAGAGCAGAATGCTCCGGAAAAGCCTGCGGAAGACCCCAAACCGACCGTCACGCCCTCGCCAAAGATCGCGGAGAGTCGGGAGGGCGACCCCGGCAAGATCACGCAGAAGTTTATCGAGGTCTTGTTTAAGGCCATGGAATCCAACAATCTGGATGGATTCGATTACCTGGAGTTCAAGCAATCGCTGCAGTCCTTGTCGAAAATGCCGATGGACGAAGCGACGCGTTTCCGCTCGGCCTTTGCAATGGCCGAAACGATGGGCGCCACTACTCAACAATTGCTTAGTTCGGCCAACCACTATATCGACGTGCTGAAAAGCGAGGAAACCAAGTTTGAAAAAGCCCTGGCCAATCAGCGTGAGCAACAGATCGGCCGCAAACAGGTCGAGATCCAGGAAATGGAAGAGGCCATTCAGAAAAAGGCCGAAGAGATCAAACGCCTGACGACGGAGATCGAAGCTCATCGCAAGAAAGTGGACGCCTTAAAGGGAGAAATGAATGCCGCCGCAGGTAAGGTCGAATCGACGAAGAACGACTTCATTGCCTCCTACAACAAACTCGTGGATCAGATCCATGCCGATGTGGAGAGCATCAAGAAGCATCTGTTGTCCGGATCCGAACCGAAAAAGTGATCCCTTGCCTTTTGGCGCTGAAATTGTAAATTTACCCGGCATAGGCCCTTTCGGCCTGATTGTGTTCTAGCTATAAATTTGCTCGTTCTTCATGGATAATCAAGACTTTACACCCAAAACGTTTTGGCAGCGGCCGGAAGGCACTACCGGCATGATCATCCTCGCCGGCCTCCTGATCGGCGGGGGCTACCTGCTCTACACCGCCCTGCCGGTCCTGATCGGCCTGGCCGCCAATACGCTCTACCTCGCCCTGATGCTGCTGGCCCTGGCCGCCATCGTCTACATGGTGCTCGATCCCAAGATGCGCAATCTGGTGGGGTATATGTATAAGAGTTTCATGCGCTGGCTGACCGGCCTGTTCGTGCAGATCGACCCCATCGGCATCCTCAAGTCGTATGTCGAGGACCTGGAGGACAATCTGTCGAAAATGAACAAGCAGATCAACAAGCTGCGCGGACAGATGCACAAACTCAAGGAGATCATCTTCAACAATAAGAAGGCGATCGAAGACAACCTGCAGCTGGCCAGCAAGGCCAAGGAAACCAACAAGCAGTCGATGATGATCCTCAAGTCGCGCAAAGCCGGCCGTTTGAAGGAGTCGAACATGCGCCTGGAAGACCTCTACCGGAAAATGGAGGTGCTGTACCGCGTACTGAGCAAGATGTACGAGAATTCGGAGATCCTCAAGGAGGATATCAAAGACCAGGTGGCCGTCAAGGAACAGGAACGCAAGGCCATCCACGCCTCCCACTCGGCGATGAAATCGGCCATGAACATCATCTCCGGCAATAAGGATGCCCGTCATATGTTCGACATGGCCCTCGAAGCGATCGCCGACGACGTCAGCCAGAAAGTGGGCGAAATGGAGCGCTTCATGGATATGTCGGCCAATTTTATGGATTCGATCGACCTGCAGAACGGGGTCTTCGAGGAAGAAGGGCTCAAAATGCTCGAAAAATGGGA
>JAGQXA010000404.1 GCA_020436865.1 Saprospiraceae bacterium
GCTTCGATCCGGGCCGGACCGAACTCCGGTTTTTTCTGAAAGGCCGTAAAGGAAAGCTGATTACCGCGCAGGGCGCTATGGCGGACGATGAGCACTGACCGGTCCTTGCTGGCCAGGGCGATCTCGCTGTCTTTCACGACCACATCCTCGGCTTGCAGCGAGCTGTTCTCGCCGGCGCTCAGTCCTTTATCGCCGGCTTCGCTGATCAGGACATTCGATACCTCTAGTTGCGAACCCGAGATGTCGATCGCATCGTTTCCGAGATTGCCGAACAGGCTGTTGCGGATGACCCCTGTCACGAAATCGCCGTCGAAGGCGTCAGCGTAGATATCGTGAAAGATCGCATGGTCCATTTCGAAATAGGTGCTGATGATATTGAGCGCGTCTTCGCACTTGTTTTCGGAAAACGAACAGTGGTCGATCTTCACGGGGGCGTCGTAGAAGTTGACGGCGCCGGTAACGACCCATCCTTTGGTCTCGGGGTTGGATAGCCCGGTAAATTTGCAGTAGTTCAGATAGGAGGTGTCGGACGTATTCAACACGAGCAGCCCTCTACCCTTTCCGGTAGAAGAATGGAATTCGACGGGTGCGTCGGCCGTGCCGAGCAGGGCCACCGGCGAGAAAGACAGGACTTTGGCCGCATAGCTGATCAGGTCGATCCGGGTACCTGGCGGCATCTGGAAGGTATAATCAGGAGGGATGATGAGTGCCCGGTCGAGCGTCCAGATGCCGGCCTGACAATAGATGATCCGGGCTTCTTCATCCACCGTGAGGAAATCGAACTGTTCGGTATTGGGCTTGTTGCGCAACAGATCGGTTTCCGCGAGGACGCTGTTGTCGCTCCAGGGTAGAATGGCTTCCGTGCGCGTGGGGGTGGTTCCGAGGGTTTGATAGAGGACGCCCACCTGATCGAGGTTGGATCGGAGGTCGAAGCCGGTGTCGACCTTTTTTTTCTTCACGAAGAGATTTCGGTATCCTTCATCCAGCCGGAACGCTACGGTCTGCCGGGCATTGGGCCCGATAATGACGGGCGCTTCGAGTGGCTCGCCGAAGACCCGCTGGCCTTCGTTTTGCAGGTTCAGGACTTCTACAGGGAATTTGCCGTAGTTCTCGATATTGAGTCGGAGCAGACCGTCTTCCAGATCTACGAAGAAAATATTGAGCATCCGGGCAGGAAAGAGGCGGGTGAGCAGGATGTTGCGGTTATGCTTGAGAACGCCGGGATCCCACTGGAATTCGCCGGGATAGGCGGCTTGCAGCAATTCGATCTGCTTGCGCAGGTCTTTGCGGCTCAAGATGGCGTCGATGTATTCCTGGCCGGTCACTTCCTCTAATGCCCGGGCGTAGGCGGCCTGGTAATTAGGGTCGCGGTCGGCATGATGATAGGAATATGGATACCACTCTTTAACGAGAGCGTTGGCATCGAAACCGATGGGTTCGAGGCGCGAATTGATGGGGTTGTAGTACACCCGGTAGTTGTGTGCAAGCAGGGCATGGTTGGCGCCCAGAAGGTTGCAGATCGCATTGTATTTGGCTAGTTTCTCCACGTCGAAGACCTCGCTGATCAGCCGTTTGCCCTCGATGAAATCCTGAAAGAGTTCGCGGGCGGTGAGAAATTGCCGGTGGAGGTTCGGATCCTCCATGACCTTTTTGGCGGAGAACGGCAGGATATTTAGATCTTCGTACTGGACCTGCGAGAGGTACTCGAGGTCTTTGAGGTCCATTCGCTGGGCAATAAAATCGGCGCGTTCCTGCCAAAGCGGATCTTCATCGACCTTGAGGATCACCCCTTCCCGGCGTTGGTTCCGCTCGACGAGCTGTTTGTCGAAGAACTCTTCCAGGGCGTAGAGGCCCAGTTCCTTGCTTTCGACCGTGGCGCCGTCGACGACGGTCAGCTTCACCTGTACGAAATCGTACTGCAGGTTGAGCAGGCCGGCTTCTTGCAGGAGCTGATGGAAAAGCCACTCGCCCACATAGTTGCGTGTCTTGGGATGATGGAGGGAAAACTTTCGCATGCCCCGCATCGTTTGCCCGGAGCGCAGTTTTACGCGAAACGACCATTGCTCTCCCTGCAGGTGGTCGAGCCAGTCGCCTTTAAGACGCAGTTCACCCTTGTATTCCTGATCCTTGTACACGATCCGGCCCGGCACCAGGTCTTCGTCGCCCGTTAGCAAAACGCCCGACCGCAGCGCTTCTTTGCGCTTTTCTTCCAGTTGGGCGTAGCTCTCCTGATCGAGTACGATCTCGATCTTGTCGACTCCGGGAAAATACGGCGGGCTGACCTCGCTTTTGGCCAGGGGCTTTTCTTCGTTCTGGAAGTCGAACGCATAGCTGCCGATCAGCCGACCGTCGGAGGTAAGCACGAATACATGGAGGCCCGGCTGTTCGGCCGGATAGGTCTCCTCCCGGGTTTTCAGGCGACTGGGTTCGTCGCCCATCTGTCCCGTACTACTGATCTGAATGCCCTGATGCTGCAGGGAAACCCGTTCCTGAGCGCTGCGCTTTTCGGCCTGAAAACGGCCCTCGGCGATCAGGCCCACATACGATTCGCCCTTCTGTATTTGGCTAAGTTCTTCTCCGCCAAGTTCTTTCAGTTGGTTGCGCAGGTCATCCGGCAGTTTCTGTGCGGCATCTTCCCGCACGCTCAGGAAGAGTTCGTATCGGTGAAAGTGCTTCAGTACCTGAGGCAAGGACGATCGCTTTTGCAGAAAGGCCAGCGTAGAGTCGGGGATAGGCGCGCTGAACGAGTGCGTCGGGGGGGAAGGGCGGCTGGTAAGCGCTACCGAAATGGTCAGCACGACGGCCAGTAGGCCGACAACCCAGAGCAGTTGTTTGGGGAGGATCGCTTCTTTGCTCGCTTTGATCTGCATGGTGGTCCAGATAACGTAAAAAAATCCATCGCCAGGCTTGCGGGCTGGCAAGTGGTCCGGTTAGTTCCCGGCCGGAAGAGATCGCGATGGTTTGGATCTCGCTGTCGCTCTATCTGTTGACGTAGCCTGA
>JAGQXA010000405.1 GCA_020436865.1 Saprospiraceae bacterium
AGCCACGGCCACGGCCAATCGGCCTAGCTGGCCGGCAGGCAGATTGTCGAGCTTTTTCCAGGTCTTGCCCCCGTCGGTGGTCTTGTAGAGGCCGGAGCCGGGGCCGCCCGAGCGGAAGAAGTCGGGGCTCCGGCGGTGATCCCACATGGCGGCATAGAGCACATCGGGATCGGAGGGATCCATCGAGAGGTCGGCGCAACCGGTATTTTCGTCGACGAAGAGAATGCGCTCCCAGCTCTGCCCGAAATCGGTCGTTTTGTAGACGCCGCGGTCGGGGTTTGCATTCCACAGATGGCCCTGTACGGCCACGAAGACGGTAGCCGGCTCGGAGGGGTGGACCTCGATCTTGGCAATGCGCTCAGAGTTCTCGAGTCCTTTGAACGCCCAGCTGTTGCCCCCGTTGGTCGACAGGTAGATGCCGGTGCCGACCGATACGCTGTTGCGCACCCAGGGTTCGCCGGTGCCGACCCAAACGGTATCGGGATGAGCCTGATCGATGGCGATGGCCCCGATCGATTGGGTATGTTCGTCAAAAACGGGGCGGAAGGAGGCGCCGGCGCTGTTGGATTTCCAGACTCCGCCGCTGGCGGCGCCGATGTAGAGGGTCTTGGCATTGCTCTCGACGCCGGCAATGGTCGACACCCGGCCGCTCATGACGGCCGGGCCGATGCTGCGCGCCCGGAGATCGCCGAAAGGCACATCCAGAGGCGCTTGCTGGGCGAATAGAAAGTGGACGGAAAGGAGGAGGAAAAAAGCGGGAAGTAAAGAGGTTTTTCGCATCGTGAGTCCTGTTGTCGGTTAGAAAAAGCGAAGACCTGCCGGTCTTTGGTCCGGCAGATCTTCGGGCTAGAGCTAAAGGGTCAGAAGGAGAAGTTGGTCGGTCATTGGGAACTAGGAGCTTATTCCTTCGGATAGGCGAAATCGGAGGCGTCGATGTCTTCCGGATTGAGTTCGATCTTTTCGGCCGTCATTTGCATGATGGTCTGGCCGTTCATCTTTTGTTCGATCGAGTGGGCGATCATGAGGCCGTCGACTTCATCGTAGTCGCTGAAATAGATCTCGACGGCCTGGCCTTCCATCGGGCCCGTCTTGGCAAAGGTGCGGATCATGAGGGGCACATAGGCCTCGGTATCGAAGAAATACAGCACCTCATCGCCGTCGGCCTTGGTCAGTTTGAGTTTGTACGTGCTCGTGCCGTCGACCTCTTCGGTGCCCTCCAGGCTCAGCTGGTGGCCCTTACCTTTGTAGTCGAGCAGTTCGTCTTCGAAATTGTTCTTGGCGGCCTCTTTGGTCTCTTCCTCCGTCTTCTTGGTCGCTTCGGTAGCGCCGGAGAAGGGGTTGAGCATCCAGGCCGTCGTGCCGTCGTAAGCCTCGACGTACTGCATGTTCTGGAACTCGGCCGTCACTTTCTGCAAGTTGGGCCGCATGGAGATCACTTCGGTGGGAAAGGTCATGCCCATGTTGACCGAATTACCGGAAAAGCGCATCGAGTGGAGCTCTTTCCAGTTCTCCTTTCCGCCGATCGCCTCGAAGTAGTTGTCGATGATCTGGTCGACATCGGGCGCCTTCTGGGCAAAGGAGGGAGTTTGAAAGGCAACGGCCAGTACGGCCAACAAAAACGTGAATCGTTTCATGGTCCTTAAGCGTTTTACAGTATTTAATAAGAGAAGTTGGAAATCCGGGTGCATCTATCGGATACAAAAGAACGTTAATTGATAAAAGCGGTCCAAAAAACTTTACGAACGCCGGAAAAAAGGCGACTAGTGGAAGATTTTGGTATTTTTGCCGCCAGTTGCCTCCCCTTCATACCCGATCTATTCAATCATGTCAGACCACCAGGATCAAACCAAGCGAACCGACGTCAACGAACTGGGCGAATTCGGCCTGATCGATCACCTCACCCGCGATTTTCCGCTGACCCAGCCTTCCTCCTTGACCGGGGTGGGCGACGACGCAGCCGTCATTGATAACAACGGATACCTCACGGTGGTTTCCACCGACATGCTGGTAGAAGGCATCCACTTCGACCTAATGTACTTCCCGCTCAAGCACCTGGGATATAAATCGGTGGTCGTCAACCTTTCCGACATTTTCGCGATGAACGCCTGGCCGCGGCAGATCACCGTATCGATAGCTTTGTCGAACCGCTTTTCCGTAGAGGCGCTGGAAGAGATCTACGATGGCATCCGTACGGCCTGCAGCCACTATGGGGTCGACCTGGTCGGTGGCGACACCACCTCCTCGCCCCGCGGACTGATCCTCAGCGTCACCGCGATCGGGCAGGGCGAAGCCGGCAAACTGGCCTACCGCAACGGCGCCCGCGTCGGCGACCTGATCTGCATCACGGGCAATCTGGGCGCGGCCTATCTGGGCCTGCAGATCCTCGAACGGGAAAAACAACTCTACCTCTCCAATCCGGGCATCCAGCCCGAGCTGGAAGAGCAACAGTACCTCATCGGGCGGCAGTTGAAGCCGGAAGCCCGGATGGATATGATCGAACTGTTCGTCAAGAACGGCCTGGTGCCGACGAGCATGATCGACATTTCCGACGGACTGGCATCCGAACTGTTCCACCTCTGCAAGCAGTCGGGCGTCGGCGCCTTCCTGGAGGAAAGCGGCGTGCCCATTCATCCCGATGCCGAAATGGCGGCCATCAATTTCAAACTCGATCCCATCACCTGCGCCTTAAGCGGCGGGGAAGACTACGAGTTGCTATTCACCATCGACCCGAAAGACCTCGACAAGGTCAAATACCTGCCCGATATCTACATCGCCGGCGAGATCGTAAAGGCCTCCGATGGCGTCAAACTGCACACCAAGGGCGGCAACATCCACGACCTCAAGGCCCAGGGCTGGCGGCATTTTTGATCATTTCAAAATAAGAGCTCATGCGTTCGAATCCGATCTTGTTGTTCCTGGCGACCGTGCTGCTGACCGTCTCCCTTTCCTGCGAGAACGGGCAGTCGACCCAGGAAGA
>JAGQXA010000406.1 GCA_020436865.1 Saprospiraceae bacterium
TCCATCTCCTTTTCGTTGCGCGGGAAATGCACCCATTGCATCGCCTCGTAGCGGCTGGGGAAGCGAAAGCGCTGCAGGAAATATTCCGGGAAGTTCTCCGGTACGTCGGCCGGCTGTAGCTTGCCCAGGAGGGTTTGCATGGCTCGCCGGCGGGCCCGCACGTCGAGTCCCTTCGCATTGAGCTTTTCCGTACTGGAATAGACCGGAGCGAAAGTGGCGGCCTCGCGCGTGTTTTCCGTACCGGCTTCCTCCATTTCCGGATGGGGCATGTTGAGACTGGCGCCGAAGGTGTTGACGCGGCCGTACACCACGTATTCTTTGCCCACCTGCAAGCTGTCTTCCATCCACTTGATGCCCTTGAACCAAACCAGTTCGAGCACGCCCGTGTCGTCGCGCAACTTGCCGATCAGCCGCCGCTTGCGTCCGCCGCCGGCCACCTCGAGGCGACGCAGGATGCCGCGCAACTGCACCTCTCCGCTATCGGGCCCAAGGTCGGCGATGCGGTGAAAGACCGTGCGGTCGACGTAGCGAAAGGGAAACTGCTGCAGCAGGTCGCCGAAGGTGTATACCCCCAGTTCGTTCTTCAGCAATTCGGCCTTGATCGGGCCGATGCCTTTCAGATATTCGATCGGGCTATCGAGGGTCGATTTTTTCATGGTCGCTGTACACAATGATAAGGATTTTTAGCAGATCGCGCCCCGACGGGAACCTTTTGCCCATCAGAAACCTTTGCAACAAATGCGACCGGAAAGGGTTATGCTTTGAAATTCTTTCCCCGCCATGACAGGAATTGCTATCTTTCGAGGAAGATCCCCCCTGTCACCCTTCTACTTTTAACAAAACCGACCGCAGATGGAAACCAAGCGCCAAAAGCAAATTGCAGAGTTGATCAAGCGGAATTTCGGGCTCCTGCTGCAGCAGGAAGGCCCCTATATTTACGGTTCCTCTCCCCTGGTGACGGTCACGAACGTCAAGATGTCTCCCGACCTCAGCATCTCCAAGATCTATCTGAGTGTCTATAATACCGACGAAAAGCAGACGGTCATTCTGGAAATGGAAGAACACCTCTCCCGCCTGCGCCAGTCGCTCGGCAACCGGATCAAGAAGCAGGTGCGCCGCATCCCCGAACTGCAGTTCTACCTCGACGACACCCTCGACGAGATGTACCGGCTCAACGATCTCTTCGATCGCCTGGAAGGAAAGGAGGGGGATGCTGGATCCTAGATCCGCTCCACGTTGATCCGGGCGGCCAGGCGGAAGGGGAGTTCCAGCTTTTTCCCTTTACTTTCGATCTCCATACTGTGTTCGGTCTTGGCGAGTACGACCAGGGCTGAGTGGGGCAGCAGTTGCAGTTCCCAGAGTTGAGCGGTGATCTGTTCGTTCATTTGGCGGGCGGCGATCCGCGCTTGCTCGCCCGGTTCCAGGCGCTGCAGGGGAAGAGGCGGAGCGCCTCGTTTGGCCGGTATGGGCGAGCCATGCGGATCGAGGGTGGGGAAACCGAGTTCGGCTTCGACTTCGTCGAGGATCTCGTCGGAAAGCAGGTGTTCATAGCGCTCGGCATCGTCGTGGATCTGTTCGGCACTCAGGCCGATCTGGTTGACCAGATAGGTTTCCCAGAGGCGATGGGCCCGCACCAGGCGATAAGCTTCGTCGCGACCGGTGGAGGTCAAGGCCAGGCGCTCTCGCTCCAGCCATCCTTGCTGACGCATGAATTGCAATTGCTGCTGCAGGATGCGGCGGCCATAGCCAAGATTCTGCAGAAGGGCCGGCTCCGACACCTCTCCCTGTTGCTGCAGGCGGAAGATCTGCTTCAAGGCATCTTCGCGGCGAATGCGGTTGCGCAGGCGCCGTTGACGGATCGTCCGGAAGATCAGGCCCTTCCGGGGCGCGAGCAGCACGGCGGCAAGGTAAAAGGCCGTGGCGGTGACCGCCATGGCCGGTCCCGGGGTCGTTTCCAACTGAATGGCTGCGACGAGGCCGAAAACGGCAGAGGCAAGGCCCAAGCCTCCTGCCAGCAAAAGCACCGTGGGCAAGCGGTCGGACAACAGCAAAGCGGTGGCCGCCGGGGTGATCAGCATGGCCACCACCAGAATGACACCCACCGTCTGCAGGGCCGCCACAACGGCAAACGAGAGCAATAGCATAAGGTAATAGTGGATCGTGCGCACCGAGATGCCCATCGTTTCAGCCACGACCGGCTGGAAGGTGGTGACGAACAAGTAGCGGTAAAAGGCCCAGACGCTAAGGAGTACGTATACCACGATCGCTGCCGTCAGATAGAGATCTTCGTTAGCCACGCCCAGTACGTTCCCGAAAAGGAAGTCTTTCAGATCGAGATGTACCCCCTCGTTCTTAGAGATCGCCGAGATGCCCATGACCCCGATGGAGAACATGGCGGTGAAGACGATCCCAATGGCGGCATCGTTCTTGGTCTGCACCTGATGCTGTATCCAGGTAATGCCCACCGCCGTAAGCAGGCCGGCCAGGACGGCGCCGGTGAAGAAACCCAAAGCCGAATAGCCGACCACTACAAATGCCAACACCACGCCCGGCAGAATGGCGTGCGCCAGAGCATCGCCGACCAGGGCCATGTTGCGCAGCACGATGAAACAACCCAACACTCCGCACATGATCCCGACCATCGACGAGGCCAGCAAGGCCCGAACGGCCCACTCTTGTTGCAGTATTTGAAACAGCTCGCTCATGGTCTGCAAGGTATATTATTTGTGCAATTTAAAAAAATTTTTAGATAAATCTAAATATTTTTCAGAACGCTGCGCTCCTCTGCCCGGGGAACTATTCAGCCCGGCAAACGTTTGCATTGTGTGTTGGTTCGTTTCGCCGGTGAGGTGATCGTTCGGTCGTAACGCACGAGTTGTTTACATGAACATATTTTCATATCTTTGGCCCATGGAAACTAAAAGTGGTACTTTGAAAAAACAAGAAGCCGAAAAACTCGAACGGATCGCGTACATCCTGAAAACGGTCGCGCACCCCTTGCGTTTGGGGATCATCCATTTGCTGGAACAGTATCCGCGGCTATCGGTATCGGAGATCTGTGAAAAACTCGGCAGCGAGCAGTCGCTGACCTCCCATCATTTGCAGAATATGAGGCTGAAGGGCATCCTGAGCGTCAAGCGCGAAGGGCGCAGCATGATGTATTCTTTGAAGGAGCGCGATGTTTCCCTGATCATCGAATGTCTGGAGAATTGCCAATGCAATATGTAAGTCATATCCACCCCTGAGAACCATTCCTGCAAAGCACTTTTACGAGTGCTTTTTTTTGTACCCGACCTTCAACCAAACAAGTCGACGCGCTCATGAAATTACTCGGGAAAGGCACCAAGCTGTACAGTATTTTTCAACTGAAGTGTCCGAAGTGCCACGAGGGCGATCTATTCGACACGCCTACCTTCTCCTACCGGAAACCCTTCGACATGCCGGATCGCTGTGCGGTTTGCGGTCAAAATTACATGCCCGAACCGGGATTCTACTTCGGCGCCATGTTCATTTCCTACATCTTTACCGGCTTCCTCTTTCTGGGGTTCGTCATGTTCTTCCATTGGGTACTCGACTGGAGCATTGCCGCTTCCTTCGGGCTGCTCTTTCTCTTTTGCGCCGTCTTTTTCGTGTACTTCTTCCGCCTGGCGCGGGCCATGTGGCTGAACATCAACTTTAAGTACGATCCGGCCAGAGGACGCGCCGCCAAAAACAACGCCTGAACAGATGCTCGACTACGATCCCACGCTCCTTCAACTCGTCCAGCGCAATTTTCCGCAGATCGCCGAAAAAGGGCTACAGGAGGAAATAGCCCGGGTAGGTAAACTGCTCCGCTTCCCGGCGGGCGCAGTCATCCAGGATTACGGCAGCTACATCAAGCTCGTGCCGCTCCTGCTGGAAGGCAGCATCAAGGTGATGCGCGAAGATGAAGACGGCAACGAGCTCTTCCTCTATTTCCTGCAGTCCGGACAAACCTGCTCCATGTCGTTCACCTGCTGCATGATGAACAAAAAGAGTGCGATCAAAACCGTCGCCGAAGACGACACTACCATCATCGGCATTCCGATCCAGTATATCGACAGCTGGATGTCGAAGTACCAAAGCTGGAAGAATTTCATCATGCTGTCGTACGACGATCGCATGTTCGAACTCGTCAAAACCCTCGACAGCATCGCCTTCCAGAAAATGGACGACCGCCTCCTCGACTACCTCCGCAAAAAAGCAGAAGCCAATCAGTCGGACCTCATCCAAAGCACTCACCAGGAGATCGCCTACGACCTCAACGCCTCCCGGGAAGCCGTTTCCCGCCTTCTCAAGCAAATGGAAAAGGAAGGGTATGTGGAATTAGGGCGGAATAAGATCCGGGTGTTGGATCTTTGATCTTTGCTTTGCCCGCCGTCCCGACTAAGTCGGGATAGCGTAGGCGGGACGTTGGTCCGAATGGCATTCGGACATTCTTGCTAGGCGGATACTGGATACTTTCGGCCCGATACTATCTCCGGTACTTGAATATATGAACGATGTTTCATAAATTTACAGCATTCCAGAAAGTACCCTGTCTTTAATGCTTCGCAAAGGGCGTAGGAGCCCGTTCACCATCTCGACTATTACGAGGATCCATATCATTGGCCTTCATCGATCGGATGAAAGGCAATGGAAACCGCGAACTCTATGAAACTGAGCAGATACGTTCCCATTCTGGAGTGGCTGCCCGCTTATCATCGCCGGGCGTTTCGGGGAGACCTGCAGGCGGGCATCACCGTGGCGGTCATGCTCGTTCCACAGGGTATGGCTTACGCCATGTTGGCCGGTTTGCAGCCGATCTACGGCTTGTATGCCGGGATCGTGCCTTTGTTGCTCTATGCATTCTTCGGCACTTCCCGGCAATTGTCGGTCGGGCCGGTCGCTCTGGTCTCGCTGCTCATCCTGGCGGGAGTGGGCGCCCTGGCGGAACGGGGCAGTCCGGAATTCATCGGACTGGCTATCTCCACGGCCTTGCTCGCCGGGCTGATCCAGGTTTCGCTCGGCCTGTTCCGGCTCGGGTTTCTCGTCAATTTTCTCTCCCATCCGGTCATCACGGGTTTTACTTCGGCTGCCGCCTTCATCATCGGCTTCAGCCAACTGGGCAATCTGCTGGGCCTGTCCATTCCGCGCAGCAACTATATCCACGAGCTCGTCGTTCACGCCGTCAGGAACTGGCAGGCGATCAACCTGCCGACCTTACTCCTCGGCCTCAGCGGGATCGCGCTGATCTTGATCTTGCGCAAGATCAATCGCACCTGGCCGGGCGCGCTGATCGCCGTGCTGATCTTTACCCTGATCGTCTGGGTGAGCGGGCTGCACGAAAAGGGGGTGGAAGTGGTCGGTACGGTACCGCAGGGGTTACCGAAGTTTACCATACCGACCCTCAACCTCGATCTGATCGGAGACCTGGCGCCCCTGGCGCTGACCATCTGCCTGATCAGCTTCATCGAATCGCTGGCCATCGCCAAAACGATCGAGGCCAAGCACAAGACCTACAAGGTCGACGCCAATCAGGAGCTCTTTGCCCTGGGCCTGACCAAGATCGGCGGGGCCTTCTTTCAATCGTATCCGACGACCGGCAGCTTCACCCGCTCGGCCGTCAACAACGAAGCCGGCGCGCAAACGGGTGTTTCCTCGATCATCAGCGCCTTGCTCGTGGCCCTGACCTTGTTGTTCCTGACCCCGCTGTTCTACTTCCTTCCGAAGGCCATCCTCGCCTCGATCGTCGTCGTGGCCGTGCTCGGCCTGATCGGCTACAAGGAAGCCATTGCCCTGTGGCGCACCGATCGCCGCGATTTCGCCATGCTCCTGGCCACCTTTGTGGCTACGCTGGTACTAGGCATTCAGCAAGGAGTGGCTGTGGGAGTGTTGCTTTCTCTGGCCCTGGTCATCTACCGCAACTCCATCCCGCACGTGGCCGTGCTGGGCAAGCTGCCCGACAGCGATCACTACCGCAACGTCAGCCGTTTCCCCAGAGCCGAGCAGGACGACCACCTGCTGATCGTGCGTTTCGACGCACAGCTCTACTTCGGCAATGCCAATTACTTCAAGGATAACCTGGAAGAACTCGCCGTCGAAAAGGGCCCGCTGCTACGCACCCTTGTCCTCGACGCGTCGAGCATGCACGACATCGATTCCAGCGGCCTGCACGCCCTGGAAGAGATCGTCGAATTCCTCTATTCCCGAAAAGTGCAGCTGTATATCACCGGCGCGATCGGACCGGTACGCGACCTGCTGTATAAATCCGGCCTCATGGACAGGATCGGCAAAGGTCACCATTTCCTGACCGTGCCGGAGGCCGTTCAACATGCTGAAACGGAGGCGCAGCACGCGCATCAGCATTGGAAACCGGAAGCGGTGCAAACCAATATTCCGGCAAAAAGATCCAAATAAGACCTTAAGTTCTTTCAATACATGAAGCAACATTCATATTTTTATCCGAAAACATGAAATAATGTTGTTGGCTTTGAATAACCACTCATCCGCTAATCGAGTAAGATCATGAAATACGGATTCATCATTGACAACCGCAAGTGCATCGGCTGCCACGCCTGCACCACTGCCTGCAAGTCGGAGCACGACGTGCCGGTGGGGGTTAATCGCACCTGGGTCAAGCAAGTGGAAAAGGGAGAATTCCCACATACCCGCCGCTTGTTCTCGGTCATGCGCTGCAACCATTGCACCGATGCCCCTTGTGTAGAGATCTGCCCCGTAGAGGCCCTCTACATCCGCGACGACGGCATCGTCGATTTCGACAACCGCCGCTGCATCGGCTGTAAGTCCTGCATGCAGGCCTGCCCCTACGACGCCCTTTACATCGACCCCGCCAACCACACCGCCGCCAAGTGCAACTACTGCGCCCACCGCATCGACATCGGCCTGGAACCGGCCTGTGTCAATGTGTGTCCCGAACACGCCATCATTTCGGGCGACATGGACGATCCGGAATCCGAGATCTCCCAACTCCTGGGGCGCGAACAGGTGACCGTGCGAAAGGCGGCCAAGGGCACCACCCCCAATCTCTTTTACATCAATGGCGACGAAGCCTCTCTCAACCCGAGCCTGACCGAGAAGTCCGACTCCTATTTCTGGAACTCGCAGGCGCGCGGCGTGGGCCATTTCGCGAAAGCGGCCGAAAAAATGGCCTACTCCAACGACGATGTCGTACAGGCGGTCATGCAGGCCAACGGCCACGAAGCCAAGGGCGGCGTGAAGTCGATCGACCTGCTGCTCGGCAAGCCGCGCCGCGTATACGACGCCCCCGACAAAGGGGTGCTGTGGGGTTGGGAAGTTTCGGGCTACGTGCTCACCAAGGCCATCTCGGCCGGCGCCTTCCTGGTGCCCTTCGTGGCCGGACTGCTCGGCAAGAGCGCCCTTTCCGGCGACGCTCACTGGTGGGGGATCGGCATAGCCCTGGCCTTCCTGGCCGCAACTGGCCTGTTGCTGATCAAAGACCTCGACCGGCCCGATCGTTTTCTCAACGTACTGCTGCGTCCGCAATGGGGCTCCTGGCTGGTCCGCGGCGGTTACTCCATCTCCGCCTACGGCGGCCTGCTGACCCTCTGGGCCCTGGCCGGCTGGTTCGGGTGGACGGCTCTGCTACCGGCCCTTGGCTGGTTGACAGCCCTGATGGCCGGCGTCACCGCCATCTATACGGCCTTCCTGTTCGCACA
>JAGQXA010000048.1 GCA_020436865.1 Saprospiraceae bacterium
CTCGACGCCGATCCCGGACTGCCGCCCAATATCGGTTTTTCCACCCTCACCGGCGCCCGCAGCGGCAATACGGTGACCCTGTTCGGCATCGGC
The DNA here is from genome assembly GCA_020436865.1 of Saprospiraceae bacterium. Classification (GTDB taxonomy): domain Bacteria; phylum Bacteroidota; class Bacteroidia; order Chitinophagales; family Saprospiraceae; genus JAGQXA01. The sequence goes on from JAGQXA010000048.1 coordinate 94, forward strand.
TCGCAGCAGGCCGACCTCTACCCTACCGTGCAGGCCTGGGAATATGGCGGCTACCAGGGTATCTACCGTCGCCAATTCGGCGCCGGAGCAACCGACTGGGAAGATGTGTCGAGCGACATCCCGAATAACGTCGGATTGTTTCAGATCGCGATGGCCGGCCAAGATCCCGACGTGGCATACGCAGCCGGCACCAACGCCAATACCTCGTATCCGGTCGTCTACAAGACCACCAACAGCGGAAGCGACTGGAGCCCCGTTTTCCTGACCCTGAACAACTATAATATCGCCACCGGTTGGTCGGGATACCAGGGCGACGAAGACTGGTACTATGGGGAATACGCGCTCGGCCTGGCCGTTTCCGGTAGCGATCCCGATCAGGTGGTGCTGACCGACCTGGGGTTTGTGCACCGCTCCACCGACGGCGGGCAAACCTGGCAACAGCAGTATGTCGCCGAGGCCGACGCTCACCCGAGCGGCATGGCCACCCCCAAGAAAGCCCTCTACCGGGGCAACGGGTTGGAAAACACTTCCTGCTGGTGGATACACTGGACGGGGCCAGAGCGACTCTTCAGCGCATTCACCGATATTGGGGGGATGAGTAGTCCGGACGGCGGCCAGCGCTGGACCTTCGACCGGGTCGACCGCAGCCTCAACTCCACTTATCAGTTTGTGGAAAGCCCCGACGGGATCCTCTACGCCGCCACCTCTTCCGTGCACGATCTGTATCAAAGCACCTACCTGACCGACGGCTCCATCGACGGCGGCAGCGGCCGTATCTTGTATTCGGCCGACGAAGGACAGTCGTGGGCCACCCTCCACGACTTCGGCCATCCGGTCGTATCGATGGCTCTCGACCCCAACGATCCGAAGGTGATGTACGCCGGCGTCGTACACAGCAGCCAGGGCGGGATCTACAAGACCACCGACCTGCAGAACGGCCCGGCCGCCACCTGGGAGAAATTACCCGATCCGCCGCGCACCGAAGGACATCCTCTTAGCATAGCGGTTCTGGAAGATGGCTCCGTGGCTTGTTCTTTCTCCGGCCGTCGCGCCTCCAACTTTACGAATAGCTCGGGAGTTTTTTACAGTACCGACGGCGGTGATAGTTGGGAAGATCGCTCGCATCCCGACATGCACTTCTGGACCAAAGACCTCGTCGTCGACCCCAACGATCCGCAACAGGAAACCTGGTATGCCGCCGTGTTCAGCGGTTGGGGAGGCGCCGCCAACGACAAGGGCGGCCTGTATCGCACGACCGATCGCGGACAAAGCTGGCAAAACATCCTCGACCTGTTCCGGGTGGAATCGATCAGCATCCGGCCCGGCGATCCGGGCGTAGCTTATGTGACCACGGAAGACGAAGGTTTGTGGTACACCTCCGATCTCGACGTTCCACAGCCGACCTTTGCTCCGTTGGAGGCCTATCGCTTCCTGCACCCGCTGCGGGTCTTTTTTAACCCCTACACGCCGGAAGAAGTATGGATCACCAGTTTCGGCAACGGCATGAGCGTGGGTGGGGTCGCCGTTGGAACCAATGAAACGGATCAGCGGGCTGAAAACCTGCATCTGTTTCCCAATCCGGTTGCCGGCTCCGTTTGGGTCGAACTGCCGGTCGAAGACCGCGGCGAATTCCTGCTGGAGGTCTATCACTCATCCGGCGAGTTGCTCCACCGCGCCATCGATCGTTCCGGCACAGTCGAACTCGATCTGAGTCGATTCTCTCCCGGCCTCTATCTCCTCGTCGCACGTTCGGAAAACCATCTCTATCGTTCAAAACTGATCGTGCAGCGATGACCGCAACGATCTGACCAGCTCCAGCAACGAAGAGAAACAGAGGTCATAGCTTTCCGGATGTTCGAGCGCCAATTGCCGGGACTCTGCGTCGCTGGTGATCAAGGCCACCTGCATGCCCAACTGCCGTCCAAATTGCAGGTCCGATAGCGAATCGCCGACCATCAGCGAGTCGGCGAAGTCGATGTCGGGAAAATCGCGCTGCGCCCGCAGGGCCAGGTCTGGCGACGGTTTACGGCAGTTGTTGGGTTTCGCAGCCAGGTCCGGGCAATGGTAAACGCCGTCGATTCGGCCGCCGGCGCCTTCGATCTCTTGCAGCATGCTGTCGTGTAGGGCACGAAGGCCGGCTTCGGTCATCAGACCTTTGCCGATGCCTTGCTGGTTGGTCACGATCAGGATGCGCGCGGCGAGAGGCGCCAGCAGGGCGAGCGCTTCGAGCACTCCTGCGAGAAAGTGGAATTCACTCCATTGGGTCACATACGCAGCAGGGGGGCGGAAGTTGATGACCCCGTCGCGGTCGAGGAAGAGAGTGGAAGGAAACGGCATGCCGGTCAGTTAACGGGGGCGTCCGGGCCGAAGAGGGCCGTTTCGACCAGTTCGCAGATCAGGTGCCCGACGAGCATGTGCCCTTCCTGGATGCGGGGAGTATCGGTCGAAGGCACGCGGATAAGGTGGTCGCAAAAGGCGGCCATCTTGCCGCCGGTTTGGCCGGTAAATCCCACGACGGTCAGTTGCCGGTTGCGGGCTTCCTGTACGGCGCGCAACATGTTGGGGGAGTTTCCGGAGGTGGAAAAGGCAAAGAACACGTCGCCGGCCCGGCCGATGCCATGGATCCAGCGGGCAAAGACCTCTTCATAACCGTAGTCGTTAGCCACGGCCGTCAGGAAGGAGGTGTTGACGTGCAGGGCTTCGGCCAGGAGCGGCGGCCGATCGAGATAAAAGCGGCCCGAGAGTTCCGCCGCCAGGTGTTGTGCGTCGGCGGCGCTGCCCCCGTTGCCGCAGAACAAAGCCTTTCGGTCGGCCCGAAACGCGTCGACCGTCAGGTCAGCCACCGTCTGTATCGTTTGCAGTAATTCCTCGTCGGCCAGCATGGCTTGCTGAACGGCGATGTGGTCGCTGAGAACTGCTTTGATCCGTTCGTTCATATTGCTAGAGCTTTACCAACATGGATTCGATCTGCCGCACCAGATGTTCCCAGGAGAACAGGGCCTTGTTGGCCTCTACGCCTGCCTCCATGGTTTCGCGGCGATTATGGGCAAAAAAATCGACCATGGCATCCACGATCGCCTTTTCCGATACGTCGACCACATAGCCGGCGACGCCATGTTCGACGATCTCTGGCAGGCCGCCCACCCGCGTCACGATCATGGGCTTGCCGAAGTGGTAGGCGATCTGCGAAATACCGCTCTGCGTAGCCGAGCGGTAGGGCTGTACCACCAGGTCGGCCGCCCCAAAAAAATAGCGCACCTCCTCGTTCGAAACGTAGCGGTCGAACAACTGCAGGCGATCGCCCAGGCCCAGTTCGGCGATCAGGTTGCGGTATTTTTCCTCGTTCCCGTAGAATTCGCCGGCTACGAGCAGGCGTACCGGCAACCTGGCCACTCGTTCGTCGGCCATAGCGCGCAGGAGCAGATCTAGGCCCTTGTAATCGCGGATAAAGCCAAAGAACAGCACATAGCGAAAAGCGGGGTCCAATTCGAGGCGCCGCAACGCTTCATCGCGGGAAGCCTTCTCGCCGTAGTTGTCGTAGATCGGATGCGGTACGTAGGCCCAGGGGGCCGTTTGTGTGAAGGTTTGCAACTGCTCGCCGACCGATCGCGACATGACGATAAATCCATCGACGGCGTCCACCAAATACTGGGTCAGGCGACGGTCGCCGGGCCGTTTCTCGTGTGGAATGATATTGTCGGGAATACAGATGATCTTGGTATGGCCGTTTCGCCGGACCTGTCGGGCCACCGTGCCGAGGCAGGGAGCCAGAAAGGGCAACCAGTAGCGGATGAGCAGCAGGTCGGGCTGTTCGCGGCGCAGTCGCCGGCCGAGCAGCCACCAGTTGAGCGGATCGATGGAATTGAGCCGGCGCTCGATGGTCAGGCCGGGTGGAGGCGGGTCGTCGGTGTATTGGGTCTTTCCCGGGAAAAGGATCGAGGGGTACTGCAGGCGATACGTGACGATCTTCACCTCGTGCCCGGAGCGCTGCAGCTCGAGGGCCAGGCGTTCGCTCGAGGAGGCGATCCCCCCGCGCAAGGGATGGGCCGGACTGAGCAAGACGATCTTTTTCATTCTGTGATCCCGATCTGCCGTTCGACGATGTAGTGATTGCGCTGCGGCGAGTTGCGGGCTACCAATTCGGCGAGGAAGCCCGTCACGAA
>JAGQXA010000407.1 GCA_020436865.1 Saprospiraceae bacterium
GTCGAAACGCTCGTACTCCGCGCCGTAGCGCCGGATGAGCCGCTCGATATCGGGTGCGAAGAACTTCGGCCCGAGGTACGACCCTTTCATTTCGTCTTGCTTCTGGCGAGGGGCCCGCTCCTGACCGAAATAGAGGTGTTTGGCAGCCAGGGCCGCTCCCAGGGCGCCTCCCGCGTCGCCCGCGGCGGGCTGGATGTAGAGGTCTTTAAAAATACCTTCGCGCTGCAGTTTGCCGTTGGCCACACAGTTGAGCGCCACCCCGCCGGCGAGGCATAGGTAGTCGGCGCCCGTCAGCCGCTTGGTTTCGCGGGCCATGCGCAGCACGATCTCTTCGGTGACCTGCTGGATGGCCAGTGCCAGATCGCAGTGGATCGCCTCGATCGGCGCTTCGGGCGGCCGCCTCGGGAAGCCGAACAGCCGCTCCCATTTCCGGTCGGGCACCATGCGCAGGCCCGTAGCATAGGAAAAGTACTCTTGGTCGAGCCGGATCGAGCCGTCGGGACGGATATCCATCAGCTGATCTTCGATGATCTTGACGAAGCGGGCCACCTGTTCGGAATTCGGGTTGCCGTAAGGCGCCAGGCCCATGAGCTTGTACTCGCCGGAGTTGACCCGGAAGCCGAGGTAATAGGTAAAGGCCGAGTAAAGCAGGCCGACCGAATGCGGAAAACGCAGCTCTTTCAACAAAGTGACCTCCCGGCCCCGGCCCATGCTGATGGTCGAAGTGGCCCATTCGCCGACGCCGTCGACCGTCAGGATGGCAGCTTCTTCGAAGGGGCTCGGGTAAAAGGCACTGGCGGCATGCGAGAGGTGATGCTCGGGAAAGAGCAGTTTGACCTGGTTGCGGTCGTACGAGCCGATCTTCGCCAGTTCCTTGCGCAGCAGGTCCTTGAAGAACAGCTTCTCGTTGATCCAAACCGGAATGGCGGTGATGAAAGAGCGCCAACCCTGCGGTACGAAGTGGTAATAGGTCTCCAGCAAGCGCTCGAACTTAAGCATCGGCTTATCGTAAAACGCGATCGCATCCAACTGCCCGAGCTCGAGGCCGGCTTCGTCCAGACAAAAGCGCACGGCATTCGCCGGAAAGGAAGGATCGTGCTTTTTGCGGGTAAATCGCTCTTCCTGTGCAGCGGCGATCAGCTCTCCATCTCGCAGGATGGCCGCCGCCGAATCGTGATAAAAGGCAGAAATGCCGAGTACGTTCATGTGCTGTGCAACTGTTTATTTGTCATTCCACTCGGTGAAGTAGGGGCGTAATTTTTCCTGGAGCGCTTCGGCTACCCGGCGGTGACCCAATTCGTTCCAATGGAATCGATCGCCGGTGCGGGCCACCTCGCCGTTCGCAACGGCCGTATTGATCGCATGTGCCGGGCCCGGAAAGAACGGAAGGCCGGCCTCGGTAAAGATCCGCTCCATCTCCTGTAATTGGGGTTGATAAGCCGAGGCGGAAAAAGCTACCACGCGCACGCTATCCGGCGTCCGTTCGGCTATTTTCCGAACGAGCTGTTCGGTGATCTTCACCGACTCGTCAAACTTGTCGTAGGCTCGTCCTCTCTCCGGTACGTAACTTTCGGCCACTTGGTTGCGTGCCACGGCCCGCTTTAACCGCAGTTCGTGCCATTTTCGATCGAGCAGGCCCAAGAACCTCGATCGCCGCAGCCAGCCTGGCAAGCCCGACGACTGATCCCATACCATGGTTCCTTCAGCGGTGAGGTACGGCCGGTACAATCGGGGGTTGTAGGCCGACTCGCGCTCGAGCTCCAGGTGGTTGTCGATAAAATCGTTGTCGCACGTTTGCCAAACCACCAGATCCGGCCCGATCAGATCGAAATAGCGGTCAAAAATGAGAAATTCCTGCAAGAATCCATAACCCGCCTGCCCAAAAGCGAAGAGTTCGAAATTTAGACTGTCTCGCAATAGGCGGTAGAAGGTCCGGTCGTTCGATACTTCCACCGCCTGCGTGAAGGAATCGCCGATAAACCAAACCTTCGGACGGTCGCTCTCCGGATCGCCGAACTCGCGGAACCCGTCGCGGCCAGTTTGGTAGTGGGCAGGAAAAGCGGCGCCGTCTTCGGAATAGGAGGTTTGCTGAATGGAATAGTCGGCCTTCGGCCGCCAGCCCAACTCCGGATCGAGGTCGGCCGTCTGGAAATGCAGCGACGGGTGATAGAAGAGGCGGGTGGCGATCTCGGCCAGGCCGAGGCAGAGCCCTAGGAAGAAGATGCCGGCGATCAGGGAATAGGTCAGGCGGCGGGCCAGGCTTCGCTTTTTCATTTGGAGCTTTTTTGCCGGGAGGGGGGGCCGGCGTAA
>JAGQXA010000049.1 GCA_020436865.1 Saprospiraceae bacterium
CGGGATCGCCTGATAGCAGGGAAATCGCCGGAAGATCAGATCGAGGTCCTGGCATGGTTGGACGCCAAACGCCGGCGCTTCCACGATCGCACCGCCGAAGCCGACTGGCGCTCGTGGACCTGGCCCGACGCCCGCAACCGCCGTCTCTTGCCGACGATCACTTCAAAATAGGCTGCAAGACCTCCAGGCGGCCGTCGACCTCCTCTGGCGTGTCCAGCCCGAGGATCTCGCAGACCAGCGGATAGATGTGAATGTTCTCGAAAGCCGGGATGGTCAGTCCTTCCCGGAAGGCAGGCCCAAAGGCGTAGAAGATGCCGTGCATATCGGGGTTCTTGGGAGGGAAACCGTGTTCGCCCTTTGAATTTCGATCCGAGCGCTGGAAAAAATTCCACGCCCGCGAATTGACGAAGTAGTATCCGAAATCGGCCGCGATCAGCACATCGCCTACCCGCTCCTGCCCGAGGTTCTCGCGGTAGTAGGGAAAATCCTCCCGGGAGTATGCCTGGAAATGGCCCTCTTTGTCTTCCAGTTGATCAAGCGCTTTTTTCTTTGCCTCTTCATCCGAAAAATATAAATGAAGCAGACTCCCGTTAGCAGCCATTTCCACCGTTTCGATCTCCGACAGAAGGGCATCGTAATTGAGCATATTCTCGCGGAGGATAGTCGTCATGCCGTGGTCGGACACCACGATATAATTGACCGGCAGATCGAGTTCCGCCACCCGGTCGAAGAGATTGCCGAGAGTGGCATCGAGCTTCATCAGGGGTGCGCGGAGCGAATCGGGCGCAGGGCTGTAGAAATGACCGGCATCGTCCATGTCGGGAAAGTAGAGGGTGATAAAGTGCGGGCGTTGGCCTTCCGGCAAGGTCAGCCAATCGACGACTTGATCGACGCGCTGTTCGTGCGTGACGGACTGGTCGTACAGGTAGTAGTAGCTCGGGCGAACACCCTGAATATCGGCTTCCGAACCGACGAAAAAATAGCTGGCAGAGATCATCCCGGCGCGTTCGGCATTGACCCAGAGGGGCGTTCCGCCGTACCAGGTACCGTCTTGTACCGCCTCCCGGTTGCCGGTCGTGTATTTCTCCCCCCTCGACGGGTCGTAGAAGGAGTTATTGACCAATCCGTGATTTTCCGGATACATCCCCGTAGCGATCGAATAATGATTGGGGAAGGTCTTCGACGGATAACAGGGGATCAGCCCCTCCGTGCGCACCCCGCCCTCGATGGCGGCACTCAGCCGGGGCGGTTGCAGCAGTTCGACATAGTCGTGGCGAAAGCCGTCGAGCGAGATCAGGATCAGATAGGGCGATCCTTCCGCCTGGCCGGTGGAGGCGGGCGCCTGGGCCAGGCAGTTCAGGCCAAATAGCAGAAACCAAAGGGTGGATAGTCTCATCGAAATCCGGTTTTGCTCCAAATGTACGTCAGACGAAATCAAACCTCTTCGAATGCGGCCGTTTTTTACAATTTCTTCACCTGCAATTAACCGGCCCGCCGTACCTCAGAGTCCGGCCAGCCAGACCGTCCAGGCAGCTTCCAACGAGAGCCCGTACACCAGCAGGAATTGATCCGCCGTAGCGGTGGCGGTCGACTCGAAATGAAGCGGAGCAAAGAGTTCTTTCAATTTGCCAATGCCGTACTCGGCGATCAGATAGTGCACGAAGGCCCCGGCCACCGGATAGGTCAGGTCGGGATCGAAGGAAAAGAACCCGGTACTTTCAAGCAATTCGGCGACCGCCGGGATCTGCCCTTTCTCCTTCCATTCCTTTGCTACCTGCCCGACCGGCTGGCCATTCCAAACCGGAAGATGTGGATAGACGAGGCTTTGGTAATGCTGCGATACAGCCAGGCCTTCATTGAACAGGGCCGGCGGATGGCCGATCGCGTTGACCGCCACGACATGCACACATTCGTGATTGTCGATCGGCCAGATCGTGTGAAAATCAGGGGTGCCCGGCTCGGCGAAACCATTGGTGTCGCGCCCCTGCAAAGCCTTCAAATGCGCCCGATTGCGATACTTGTGGTACTGGAGCCGGTAGGAAACCGAAACTTCCAGGCGTTCGAGCAAACCCTGGAGATACAACTCCTGCCAGGAAGTGTCGATTGCGTCTCCCGGGGCAAAATGATACTGAAAGTGGGTCGACTCCATCGTTTCACTGAGCGGAGGGAAGGGATCGGGCTCCTGACGGCAAGCAGAAAGGAGCCCCGCCAGGACGGCCAGTAGCGCCAGGAACCTTCCCAGGGACATGTTTGGCAAACTCGACATTCGTTCTCGTTTTTCAGCAAGCGCAGAAAAAGTCCTTCCACGATAAGATACGACCTTTTCCCGAGAAAGTCCCGGGGCGAATTTACCCTCCGGTTTTGCCCGGAAATGCCTACCTTTTCGCCGACCTTAAAGAATAAAACCGATCCCCTATGCGCATCTTACTGCTCGGCTCTTTGCTCTTCCTGCTGTCAATGGGTTGTCGCGATTCGCGTCCCGAATTTGCCGACCTGGTCTTGCTCAACGGCAACATCCTCACCATGGATACCGCGAATGCCCGGGCCGAAGCCCTGGCCATCGTCGACGACCGCATCATTTTCGTAGGCAGCAATGACGAGGTCGCCAAATTGCAGGACGACGATACGCGGGTGATCGACCTGCAGGGCCGGTTTGTCATGCCCGGACTGATCGAAGGGCACGGCCATTTTTGGAGTCTGGCCGAACTCCTGCTCAACATCAACCTCCTGCAAACTACCAGCTGGCAGGAGGTGATCGAGGCAGTCGAGGCCGCCGTCGCCGAGGCCGAACCCGGCCAGTGGGTCGAAGGCCGCGGCTGGCATCAGGAAAAATGGACGGACACGCCAGAGCCCAATCTCGATGGCTATCCTTTCCACCACTCGCTCAGCGCCGTTTCGCCCGACAACCCCGTCGTGCTGCGGCACGCCAGCGGTCACGCTCTGTTCGCCAACGAAGCCGCCATGAAGGCCGCCGGCATCTCTCCGGAGACCGCCGACCCCAAAGGTGGCCACATCTTGCGCGATTCCGACGGGCAGGCCATCGGGGTATTCGAGGAAACGGCCATGGTGTATCTCAACGAAGCGCTCGAAAAATACAAGGCCTCGTTATCGGACAAGGAAGAAATGCAGCAGTGGCGGAACGGCATCGATCTGGCCTCCCAGGAATGTCTGCGCAAGGGCATCACCTCTTTCCAGGACGCCGGCTCGACCTTCGAACAGATCGATCGCTATCAGCGCATGGCTAAGAAGGGACAGCTCGACCTCCGCCTCTGGGCCATGGTGCGTTTCACTTCCGACCCTGCCAAAGGTCATTCTTACGATGAACTGGTCAAAGGCACTCGCGGCTATCCGATCATGGGCGCCGGGAACGGGTTCTTTACCGCCCGCGCCATCAAAGCCGATGTCGACGGCGCCCTCGGCTCTTTCGGAGCCTGGCTGCTCGAACCCTATGCCGATAAACCCGACTTCGTCGGACAGAATACCACTGAACTGGAAGATGTCGAAAAAGTAGCCGAACTGGCCGCCGATCGCGACCTCCAACTATGCGTGCACGCCATCGGCGACCGGGGTAACCGGGAGACCCTCGACCTCTACGAACGGGTCTTTCGCGAACATCCCGAGCAAACCGACCTGCGCTGGCGCATCGAACATGCCCAGCACCTCGACCCCGCCGACATCCCTCGCTTCCACGAATTGGGCGTGATCGCCGCCATGCAAGGCATTCACTGTACCTCCGACGCCCCTTTCGTCGTAAAACGCCTGGGAGAAGAGCGGGCCCGCGCCGGCGCCTACGCCTGGCGCTCGCTGCTCGACCAGGGAGCCGTGGTGTCGAACGGCACCGACACGCCGGTAGAGGACGTCGACCCCTTCGCCTGCCTGTACGCCTCCGTGACCCGCCGCCGGCCCGATTCCGGACTCGTGTTCTTCCCGGAACAGTGCATGACGCGACAGGAGGCGCTCTACTCCTACACCATGGCCAACGCCTATGCGGCTTTTGAAGAAATGGACAAGGGCTCGCTGGAGGCCGGCAAATATGCCGATCTCGTCGTACTTTCGAACGA
>JAGQXA010000050.1 GCA_020436865.1 Saprospiraceae bacterium
CCTCGGCCGAATTGAGCTTATTGGGGCTTTCCGAACGGGTGATCCGCACATTGGTTCGATATCGCGAACGGGGGGGACGCTTCCGTTCACCCGAGGACCTGCAGAAGATCTATGGCTTGGAAGTCGAGCAATTCGAACGGCTCCGTCCCTTCATCCGGATCGAGCACCAGCCGGTTAAGGCTGCTACCAAGCCTCCTCCTTTTTCTCCAAGAGAATCCGTGCAGATCGATATCAACCAAGCTACCGCCGAGCAATGGCGCCAACTCCGCGGGATCGGGCCCGTCTTGTCGGAACGGATCGTCAAATTCCGCGACAAGCTCGGGGGCTTCGCGACGATCGAACAGGTTGGAGAAACCTGGGGCTTGCCCGACAGTACCTTTCAGCGAATCCACTCCCAGCTGAGCTGGTCGCCCATTTTTGCTCCCTTGCGGATCAATGAAGCAGAGGAAAACGAGTTGCGGCAGCATCCCTATCTGAACTACAAACAGGCAAGCGTATTGATCCGATACCGCGAGAACCATGGCCCTTTCGAAACCCCGGAAGATCTAAGCGCTACGGGCGTTATTCCCGATAGCACCCTGCAGCGACTTCGGCCGTATCTGTTATTCACGACTGACGGATTGTGAAATGAGTAGTTCGATATCCTGGAGAGCTTATCCGATGGTCCGCCTCACAGCGCCCTTCATCATAGGTTTGCTGATCGGACTTGGGCAGCCGCCCTGGCCCGCCACAGCAGGGTGGTTCCTGGCGGCGGGCGCCCTGCTAGCGCACCTAAGCAGTCGCCGGCGATACCACTTCCGGCATCGTTGGGTCTTTGGCGCTTATGTGTATGCCTGGCTGACCGCCTTCGGCATCTTCTGGGTAAGTGTGGTAGCGAACAGGTCAATCCAGTCTTCCCTTCCGGAAACAACACTCGAAATGGTGGGTAAAGTCGAGACGATGAAGCCCAGCGCCAATGGAAAATGGTGGCGGGCAGAGATTTCGATGAAGGCCGTCAAAACGATCGAGGACGGACGTCACCTGGCAGCCGGCCACAAAGCGCTGATCTATCTGGAAGTAGAAACAGATGCGTTGCCGCCCAGGTACGGCGACCTTTTACATCTCCGGACGAAGTTGCAGCCTATCGAGGCGCCGCTAAACCCTTCCTTCTTCGACACCAAACGATACTGGAACGACCGGGACGTCTATTGGCAGGCTTTTGTCCGGAAAGATCGCTGGAAAGTTTGTGCCGGCGATCCGGCCGGCATAGAAGGATGGCGGCAACATCTGCTGGAACGACTGCGCGTTCGACTGCCCGACACCTCTACTTACTCCGTGGTTTCCGCCATGCTGCTTGGCAGTCGAGACGCGATCAGTCCGGAAATACGCGCCGCCTATGCCGATACCGGCGCCTTGCATGTATTGGCCGTATCGGGGCTTCATGTCGGTCTGATCTATCTGCTATTGGAGTGGCTGCTGGTTCGGACCAGGCTCCTGGACCGCCTGGGAAAGTATCCAAAATTTGTGATCCTGGCCGGCGGGATCTGGGCTTATGCCCTGCTGACCGGCGGAAGCCCGTCGGTTTGTCGCGCCGCCACGCTCTTTTCCTTTTTTCTGTTCGGTCAAACCATCGACCGGCGCGCCCCTGCCATCAACCTGCTTGCCGGCTCGGCCCTCCTCCTCCTGCTGACCGAGCCTAACTGGATCCGGCAAGCGGGTTTTCAGCTATCTTATGCGGCCGTCGGCGGTATTCTGTTGTTGCAGGGACCTCTCGAGCGCAGTTGGGCGTCGCGTTGGAAGCTGATCGACTACGCCTGGCGGCTTACGACGGTTTCCATTGCCGCGCAGATCTTCACCTTGCCGATCACCCTTTTCCACTTTCAACGTTTCCCGCTTTACTTCTGGCTATCAGGGCTGTTGGTTATTCCCCTGGCTCCCCTGGTTCTGGGAGGAGGAATTCTCTTGTTGCTACTGGATGCCCTATTTCCGCCTCTCTGCCCCCTTGTCGGAAAAGGGCTACAGTTGATCATCCATATGATGAATACAGGGATCGAAGGCATCCAACATCTTCCCGGGGCAGTGGTGGAGACTCCTTTTTTCCAGACGATAGAAATCGTTCTTCTATACCTGATCCTGGCCGCGGTCTTGCTGGCCTGGCATCAACGTGAAAAGAAGTGGGTCTTGATCGCCCTGGCTGGTTTGATCCTGTGGCAGTGGTGGGGACTGGCCCGGGATTACCGCCAAAGACGGCAGCAGCAATTGGCGATCTATTATGTTCCGAACGGGATCGGGATCGATCTCTTCCTGGGTAAGGAGGCACAAGCATTTTCCGACAGCGGCACCGATGAAGACCGGTTCATACAGGCCTCGCGCGATCATCGCAAGAGGAACGGCGTTTACCGGATACAAGCCCGACAGGTCGATACTTCCGGCAGTTTTCTCTTGTCTTGTTGGGATGCCGAAGGAAGGACCTTCCTGCTGGATGACAGGCGGATCGGATGGATCTACCGCCGGTTGCCGACGATCGAACCTATTTCTCCCAGCCGGGTCGACGACCTACTGATCAGCCGGGAGCCGATGATCGAGTGGAAAAAATGGAATCGATGCTATTCCTTCCGTCGGATAGTAGCCGACGGCTCCAACAGCTGGAAATACCTGCAGGAACTCCGGGAGGAATGCAGCAAACAAGGAGTGGAACTATACGAATTGGGGCAAGACGGCGCTTTATTGATCGAGCACTAGCTGGTGAGCTCCCTAGCCGTCACCTCGCTGAGGAAAGTCTCGAGGTATTCGTTGAACGCCTTCGGATGCTCCATCATGGGGGCGTGGCCGCACTTGTCAAACATGATCAGCCGCGAATTCTCGATGAGCTCGTGAAATTTCTCCCCGACAAAGGGCGGCGTCACCTGATCCTGGCTCCCCCAGATCAACAGGGTCGGAACTTTGATCTGGTCCAGCTTATCGCCGAGGTTATGGCGGATAGCCGATTTGGCGGTGGCGATGACGCGGATGGCCTTATTGCGGTCGTTCACGATATCGAAAACCTCGTCCACCAGTTCCTTGGAAGCCACTTTCGGATCGTAAAAGGTGTCTTCTGTCTTCTTCTTGATAAACTGATAATCGCCCCGCTTCGGAAAGGTCGATCCCATAGCGCTTTCGAACAAGCCGGAGCTGCCGGTCAGGATCACCGAAGCAATTCGCTCGGGTTGCGCCAAAGCATAGAGCAGGGATATATGGCCCCCCAGAGAATTTCCGAGCACATGCACCTTTCGGTATCCTTTGTATTCAACGAACTTAATCACATGATCAACCAGCCCGCTAAGGGAGACCTTTCTAATGGGCAACTCGAAAATGGGAAGGATCGGTACAATGACATTGTAGGATTGCCCAAAGTAGTTCAGGATCCCCTCGAAGTTACTAAGCGCCCCAAACAGGCCGTGTAACAGCATTAGGTTTTCCGGCCCTCCTTTGGTTTCGATGTACTTGAATTTACCTTCTTCCTTTACTTCGTAGTTCATTAAGCGGTAGTAGTGAGTGACTGATGGAAAAGACAAAAATAAGGACTTTTCAACGGAAAAGTCGCTTTGCCGTTTGCAATATAACCTTTTCCGTAGTTAATGGTTTGCCAAATTTTTATACTGAAAGAGAGATATCCACAAGAAGTGCATACTCAGATTTTCCCCAAAATACAGGCAATACCCGCTAATGTTGGCTATATCCACATCAAACTAACATAAAAAGTGTGGAAAACTAGATGGCCTACAAAAGGGCTGTGAAAATTTACTCCCTGAAGAGCAGGAATTTGTCAGGCAACGTCCAAAACTAACAGTATTATTTAAAAATGTGGAAAATGAAATTCCCAAAAACAGTTGATAATCAAAACATTATCGACTATCGGTTATTTCCTCACAACAGGTCTGTTAAATTAACGAAGGCTAGGATGGCAGTGGTTTATTCCGAAACTGGAAGTTGACGAAGAGTAAAGCAATGAGCAACAGGAGAGCGCCGGCCTGGTGAACGACCCCGTAAAAGATTGGGATCCGTCCAATGCTATTCACCACGGTCAACACTCCTAGCA
>JAGQXA010000408.1 GCA_020436865.1 Saprospiraceae bacterium
AAGTCTTGCGACTTACAGGGCTGCGGATGCTCGCCGGGGATGTTTGCGTTCACGTTGTAGGGCGCCATGCTGATGGCCGGCGGCGTGGCATCGACCACCTTGATGATCTGGATGTTATCTTCGCCGGCATCGTTGCCCAGGATCACCTGACCGTTACACCAATCGAGCACCGTCCAGGTGCGAATGATCTTGAACGTGTTGCCACAGGTGGCCACGACCTCGTCGGCATAGGTATAGCCGTAATTGCAGTACACGCCCTCGGCTGCATCGGGCAGGCCGGAGCCGGTATTAGCCAGCACCGCAGGGTTCATCATGGCCGTAGCATCGATCACATCGGTACCGACCTGCAGGGCCGCGATCGAGGGATGCAGCGCGGCAGCTGCCGTGATGTTCGGATAGTCAGCATACTGGTCACATTCCCAGATGATGTCGTTGGGAAAATCGATGTCGTCCGGACGCACGATCTCGATCTCCTGCACACAGAGATCGGATTCGTTGCCATAAGTATCGTAGGCGATCCAGGTGCGTACGATCAGGGCCACGCCGTCGTCGCAGGTGTTCTGGTCGACGAAGGTTTCCGACACCAGTTGTACATCGACCAGCGTACAGTTGTCGATAGCGATGGGCGGCGCCACCAGGTTCGGATCGGCGGCGCAGCCGATCTGGATGGGATCCGCCGGGCACAGGAAAACCGGGGCCGTTTTGTCTTCTACCACGATCTCTCCCCAGCACTTGTTCCCGGTATCCGGATCGGTGACCATGACCGTCCAAGGACCGCCGATCTGAGCGCAGCAGACCTGGTTGTTGGGCGAGCCCGGCAGGTCGACCACGTCGACGATGTAATCGTCATAGCAGCCGTAAGGACCTCCTTCGAGGATCATGTCGGCGCCGATGATCGCACAACCCGTTTGGTCCAGCGAAACCTGCACCAGATCGTTGCAGGCCAGGGTGCTGGTCGGATTGGCAAATTCGAGCACTTCCACGTCGAAACTACAGGAGGAACTGTTATTGAACAGGTCGGTGGCCGTGAAGGTCAGCGTATAGCTGCCGATCGGGAACGCATCGCCCGAACTCAGTCCGCCGCCGTCGGTTTGTGTGATGGCCGGGTTCGGATCGCAGTTGTCGGTGGCGGTCACGCCGAAAAGAACGATCTGGTCGCAGAGGCCCGGATCGAGATTGATGACGATGTCGGCCGGACAAACAATGACCGGCGCTTCGATATCCTGGATAGTGATCGTTACGGTAAATTGATCGTCGGGGCAAATCCCGGGAACCGTCGAGAAGAAGGAGCCGATCGGGAAAGGCACCTGGGCGGTGGCGTTCGTAGCGGCATTGTCCAGCGCATTCGGCCCGCTGAAGAACCAGTTGCCCAGTTGGAAAGAGGCGCCGTCGGGGCCCGTGCTGTTATTGCGATAGGCCCAACCGTCCATGTATTCCCAGGGCTGACCGGTACCCGACATATTGATGTCGCCGAATACGTCGATCACTTGCCCGTTGCAGAACAGCTCGATGGCATCGTCGCCGTTGATCGAAGCGGCCAGGTTCGCCACGTAGGTGGGCGG